>NZ_JAUBQR010000123.1:0-19904 GCF_036701385.1 Microcoleus sp. Pol12B4
GCTGGCGGGAAAATTGATGAAGCTAAAAGTTGCTATGTCAAAGCAATAGAAATTAACCCTAATTTTGCCGAAGCTTATGCTAATTACGGCAGCATTTGCGCGCAGCAGGAACAGTGGCAGCAAGCAGTTTCTGCTTACGAAAAGGCGATCGCCCTGAAACCAGATTTTGCCGGTGCTTTCCGCAATTTTGCAAAACTGTTAACTCAGTTAGGAAAGTCGGAGGAGGCGGCTGAGGCTTGGTATCGAGCATTTGCGATCGACCCGAAATCCGGCACCGCCGAGGAACACGAAAATTTAGCCAAAACTTTGATCGAGCAAGGTAAGGTAGAGAAGGGAATTGAGTGTTACCGGCGCGCGGTAGAGTTGAACCCAAATGCTGGTGCAGCTTATCACGAATTGGGCGAAATTCTTAAGGGTCAAGAACAGTGGGAAGCGGCGGTAGATGCTTACACTAATGCCATTAGAAACAATCCTAATCTTTCTTGGTCGCACAACAATTTAGCTGAGTCGCTGGTTAAGTTGGAACGGTGGGAGGAAGCTGTAAATGCTTACCGCAATGCGATCGAATTAAATCCAGATTTTAGCTGGTCTCACAACAATTTAGCAGATGTGCTGGTTAAGTTGGAACGGTGGGAAGAAGCTGTAGAGTCTTACCGGAAAGCAACAGAATTAAATCCTGATTTCAGTTGGTCGCACAACTATTTAGCAGACGCGCTGATTAAGCTGGGAAGGTGGGATGAGGCAATTTCGGCTTACCAAAGGTCGATCGAACTCAATCCCGACCATTTTTGGGCGCACAACAATTTAGCAGAAGCGCTGGTGAATTTGGAACGTTGGGATGAGGCGGTTGTTGCCTACCGGCGTGCTAACGAAGTTAATCCGAATTTCTTCTGGTCGCAGAGCAAATTAGGCGACGTGCTGCTAGAAATGGAAAGGTGGGAGGAAGCGATCGATGTTTACCGACGGGCGGCCGAGTTAAATCCTGATTTTCCTTGGACTTATTACAACATGGCAACGGCTTTTGAGAAGCTGGAACGGTGGGATGAGTCGATCGCCGCTTACCGCCGGGCTGAGGAAATTCAGGCGGATTTGCCGTGGCTTTCGCAAAAGTTGGCTGATGCTTTGAGGATGCGATCACAGTGGGATTTGAAGGAGGCGATGCGTTTGTACCGGCGGGCGATTCAGGAGAATCGTGATGACGTGCAGTTGTATCACAAGGCGCTGGAGATTGCGCCGAATGATGCTGACCTTTATGTTGAGTTGGCTAATGCTTTGGTGCGGCACAGTTGGCCGGATGGGGCGATCGTCTTTTATCAGATGGCGTTGCAGGTAAATCCCGAATGTGATGAGGCGCACTTGCAGTTGGGGTTGCTTTTCGCGCAAAAGAATGATACAGATCGGGCGATCGCTTGTTACCGCCGCGCTATAGAGGTTCAACCAAATGAGTATAAACCTTACCAATTGTTAGGGGATGTTTTGAGTGCAAAAGGTCAGCGGGAGGAAGCGATGAACTGTTACCGTCGCGCGATCGAGTTAAAACCTGACGATCCCTATATCCACAACAATTTAGGGGATATGCTGCGACATCAAGGAGATGTGGAGGGAGCGATCGCTTGTTACCGCCGCGCCATAGAACTTAAGTCTGATTTCTCATGGTTCCACTATAATTTAGGGGAAGTATTGACCAAAAAAGGGCGAATAGATGAAGCGAGTTCTTGTTACCGTCACGCCTTAGAGTTAGAACCAAAAATTTTCTAATTTACCCTCTCATTTGCCATGTATTTCGTAGGTTAACCTAACATCAGAAATACTATTTTCCTGAAAACAATCCCATCGCTATTGAAGGAGCATTCATGACCCCTGAAGAAACCCAGCGTTTAGAATCAAGTATCCAAAAGACTTTATCCACTCACACTAAAAGCGACAAAAGTTTTCTGTGGATGGCTTATTGGGTCATCTTCGATCGTGAAGCAGACCCGGATGGGCTAGAAGCGTGGTTAAACGATATCAAGGGTGGTTTGAGTCGAGCTGATGTCATCAAAAAAATGGTTGAGTCAGAGGAATTTCAAAGACGCCTTCCAGGTGGAGGAGAGGGGAACCAAACTCTTCATAGACTTCACAGTGGCAGAATGAAAATGGTGAAAACACTACTTCCACCGGCTAAAGTTGTTTTAGATTTGGGAGGTTATTCGGCCTCTGATCAAAAAGGTGCTTTATTGCAACTAGGCTATTCTAATCTACCGGAAAAGCTCTATATATTAGACTTTCATCCTGATCAAATGATGTTTCCCGGGCCGGAGTGGCCAAAACACATTAACCACCAAGGTTGTGAAATTGAATATGTCTATGGCAGTATGAATGATTTAGATTCATTTGAGGAAAACTTTTTTGACTTGATTTGGTCTGGAGAATCTATAGAACACATAACCCCTGAAGAGGCTGAAGCAGTTTTCGATCGAGCATACAAATTATTAAAGCCAGGTGGGAAGCTAGCACTAGATACACCAAATAGGCGAGCCACCAAGCTACAATGCCCTGATAACTATATCCATCCCGAACACAAAATAGAGTATTATTGGGAAGATTTATGCAAACTCTTAGAGAAACATAACTTCAAAATCATTGAAACCAAGGGAATTATCGATTTATCAACAGCAATTGAAAAATCTACCATGGAACATTTTAACCATGAATTTATGAACAGTCAACTCATAAATGATAATCCCGATAAATCCTATTGTTTCTACATTTGCTGTATGCGAGCAGAAGATTGTTAGGGTTGTTGATATAGAAAATTCCAGGTTTGTGAAGTACGCTGCAGATCCGATCTATCCCGGTAGGGACACAGGGAGCAGCCGTGTCTCAAGCTGCACTTCATCAACCTGGGATACGCTGTAAGTGTAGCCCTATTTTGTCTGAACCCTATTGCGTTAAAACCTTGATCGCTCTAATTCTCTTTGAGCTTCCAAAGCCGCTTGTTTCCAAGCTTGAGCTTGGGATTCATACCAGCTTTTTTCTTCTATTGTCCTGGTAATATATTCCAGGCGATGTCTAATTTTTTGACCGATAACCTCTGGACTCAATAAAGACCTAATCTCCTTAGCTCCTCTCACTCCTACTTGCTGTGCTTGCGGATAATTTTGAAAGACATACTGCATCAGCTCCACTGTATGCTCGATATCCGGCTCAGCCCAGATACTACCTTGTGGGTAAAGTCCATAAGCTTCAGTCGTTGCCACTAGATCGTACTTGACCAAAAAACTATTGCCGACATTCATAAAATCGGTATTGGATGAATAAGCCGTAGCTATGACTGGCTTGCCGTAATACATTGCCTCCGCCATAGTCAAGCCAAAACCCTCAGCCCGATGTAGCGATACATAGCAGTTACAATTATCTACTAACCCATGAACATCTTCCTTGCTCAAATGCCCTTCGATAAGTTGAATAGATGGCCAGTCTTCTGTCATTGCCTTTAGTTGATCGTACTGATTTTGATAATAAGGATGAGGTCTAACCTTAATAATCAGTAAAACATCTTCATTAGACTTCCCAAAAGCTTTTTTAAACGCCTTAATGGTAGCAAAAGGATTTTTTCGCTCAAAACCGCTACCCATGTCGAACATGAACAGAAAAATAAATTTGTCTGTGGGTAATTCTAAAGCTTCTCTGCCCAATTCGTTGGGCGGTAAATAAATGCTAGGTGGTAATTTGACCACGGGAAGAGGCGAGACATCGGAAATAGTTTCAGCAGTATAATTACTGTAAGTCCACACCTCATCAAATCGATTAAAAGCCCCCATAAAAAAATTTGGAAATACCGGAAGTTCCCAAATCCAAAAACCAATATTATAGCGATCCTTAAAATATTCAGGATCGATACAATTCAACAATGACTCGTGCGGGTTAGTATGGACGATATTAATGGGATAAGAATGATCGCTGGAAAAATTGGTGTATGTAGAATCTAAGTTGCGTTGCGAATCTTCTTTCAGATCCTTGATTGTAAAAGGAATGTTAGCTGCTTCTATCGCTCTGATAGTCCCTCGCACACCCCCGCCCAAACCAAACTCGCCACTAACATGACCGATAATATTAACTCCAAACTTAAAATTTGTGTTATTGAACATGATTGAACTCCTAATAACAAATATCTACAGTAAATTAAACTTTTTAAGTTTTAGCAAGCCTGTGGTGTTGCACTAGTTCAGATTGAACTTGCTGTGTTGTCTGCCGCCAAACTTGGATTTGAGAATGAGCCAAAGCCGTCTCTTGCTGCATCTGATGGATGCGAGTTGACCAGTTTGTAGATTGGTTCATTCTGTTTCTAATGATTTCCAATCGATTTTTGATTTTCGTGCCTAGAAGTTGAGGACTCAGTAAAGACTTGATTTCTTGAGCTGCTCTTGCTCCTACTTGTTGTGCTTCCTGGGGATTTTCAACAACATACTGCATTAATGATGCTGCATGATCGATATGGGGATCTGCCCAGTAATTACCTTTAAAGTAAGGCCCATAATCTTCTGTCAGCGTCACTATGTCATATTTTACTGGAAAACTATTGCCGACATTCATAAATTCCATATTGGATGAGTAGCCAGTGGCGATTACGGGTTTGCCGTAGTACATCGCTTCCGCCATTGTTAAACCAAAACCTTCGGCCCGGTGCAGAGAAACATAGCAGTCGCAATTGGCAACTAAAGCATGAAGTTCTTCTCTCTTTAAATGCCCATCTATAAAGTGAACTGGCCAGCCTGCTGCTTGCGCTTTGAGTTGGTCTCGCTCTTTGGGGAAAAAGCTGCCATTAGAAAACTTGAGTACCAGTAAGACATCTTCATTCGATTGAGCAAAAGCTCGCTTAAATGCCTCCAAAGTAGCAAAGGGATTTTTCCGACCTATGGTACTGTGGAAGTCAAACATGAACAAAAAAATAAATTTGTCTTGGGGTAATCCTAATTGCTCTCTATCAAACGACGGTTCGGGAAATTCAAGGCTGGACATCATCTTAATCACAGGGACGGGGGATACGGGCGCGATGGCTTCAGCACAGTAATTGCTATAAGTCCATATCTCGTCAAATAAAGAAAAAGCGTACAGCCACCCTGGAGGAAATATCGGCAGTTCCCAAGCCCAGAAACCAATATTGTATCGACCTTTAAAGCATTCGCGATCAACCATGTTGAAAACAACGGGTTCTGGCAGAGTGTGAATCAGGTTAATGGGATAGGGATTTTGCTCGGAAAAACTTGTGTAGCTGTTATCTAAATTTCGATGCCAATCTACCTTAATATCCTTGAGTGCAAAGGGAACACCAGCAGCTTCGATCGCTCTCAGAGTAGCCCTCGAACCTTCTCCCAGACCATATTCACCGCTCAGGTGTCCTATAAAGTTGATACCGAAATTAGAATCTAGGGTTTGATTTAACATAGTAAGTCTTCTACTTAAGAGACATTGAAAATAAATGCTTGAGAATTCAGCCCTATTGTAGTTGAAATTAAGAGTGTTTTGCTAACTCTTTCTGTACCTGTAATGCTGTCTGCCTCCAAGCTTGGGCTTGACGAGCCAATAAATCTCTTTCTGTCTGAAGTTCATGGAACCGATTTGACAACTGGGTATTATTTAGATGTCCCCTAATAAATTCAAGGCGATTTTTTATTTTTATACCTACAGCTTGAGGATTTAATAAAGACCTGATTTCCTTTGCTGCTATTTTTCCTATTTTCTGAGCTTCCTGATAATTCTCAAATACAAACTGCATGAGAGACGCAGCATGATCGATATCTGGTTCCGCCCAGACACTGCCTTTGGGATAAGCTCCATAATCTTCAGTTGTTGTCACCAGTTCGTATTTAACCGGAAAACTATTGCCAACATTCATAAATTCCATATTAGATGAATAGGCGGTGGCTATTACTGGCTTGCCGTAGTACATCGCTTCCGACATTGTTAAACCGAAGCCCTCAGCCCGATGCAGAGACACATAACAGTCACAACTATTAACCAAGCCGTGAATCTCTTCTTTTTTCAAATGTCCGTCTATAAACTGAAGAGATGACCAACCCTCAGCTAAATCAATTAGTTCCTGCCGCCGTTGCGGAAAAAGATGAGCATTGGCAAACTTGAGAACGAGTAAAACATCGGGATTAGATTTACCAAAAGCTCGTTTAAATGCCTCAACGGTGGCAAAGGGATTTTTCCGTTCAAAGGAACTGCCAAAGTCAAACATGAAAAGAAAAATAAACTTATCTTTGGGTAAGTTTAACTTTTCTCTTGTTAATAGAGGTTGCGGGAAGGCGAGGCTAACAGGAATTTTGAGTACAGGAACTTGGGAGACAGTCGCAAATGCTTCTGCACAAAAGTTACTGGTAGTCCAGATTTCATCAAATAAATCAAATGCCCACTGCCATTCAGAGGGAAATACGGGCAGTTCCCATAACCAGACACCTATATTGTATTTGCCTTTGAAATATTCAGAACCAATGCCGGGAAAGTATCCTGCTAAAATCTGCTCAACCCAATTAGGATTGGTTTGGACTATATTGATGGGATATGGATTGTCGTCGGAAAATTTTTTGTAGCTGGTATCGGAGTTGGGTAACCAATCTATTTTCAGATCCTTAACCGCAAAGGGAATTCTGGCTGCTTCTATGGCTCGGAGATTTCCTCTAGCGGCTTCCGCTAGCCCAAAATCACCGGTTATATGACCGGCTAAATTTACACCCAAAGAATTATTTAGTTTATGATTTAACATTCGTCTTGGTTTTGGGTGAGTAGAAATGTCTGAATATGATTGAAAAACGATTTAATCTATGAAGCCTTTTTAATGAGCAGCCCCAAGGATGTTGTGACATATTGTTCTAACTGAAGCTTTAAGTGTATTCCCGACCAGGGCGGTACGTCTATGTGACGATCGAATGGTCCGCTTCCAGTGTTGTAGTTGAGGACTATTTCGTGTCCTTGGCTTGTCAACTCTGCTGCGAGTCTGTCGATGTCCTGCCGTCGAAACAGTACAGTCTGTTGGTGGTCGATCGTCGCGTCATTAGAAAAAACGTTGAATTCGGTGGTATGTACTGCTATTCCCCCCGGACGCAGGCACTTAATGCTGTTTTTGACAAATTGCAGCCCCAGTTCGATGGAGCCGACGTGCTCGAAAGCGCAAGACGAATAGACAAAATCGAAGCCGACCAAATCAGGATCTATCTTGTTCATATCTGCCACGCGGTAACTCACCTTTGATGCGAAGCGTTGGGGGGGGCAGATGCCGCGATCGTTAAGTGCCTCTAGCGTGGCTGCATATTGACCGGTACCTGCCCATCCCTGCTTAGTGGCTTCCTCTGAATCTAGGTCTGTCGCCACCACTTCGCAGCCTCGCGCAGCCATTACAGCTACTAATGGTTCCTGACCGACACCAAAACCTAGTCCGCGCCTGCCTGGTGACATCATGCCCGCCTCAGACAGACACTGGAGGATATAGGCGTACTCCCACAATTTTCGATGAAATATTGGCTCGTGCGGCAGACGAGTTTCCTCACACCAATAGTAGAAGGCATCCGATCGACACTGGGCCTCGGTGGCCATTTGCGAGACTGGATTGGTTAAGTTTGGCTCGTCATTGACAATCAATGGCTGATGCTTAATAGTAGTTTTCTCAATACTGAAACCCGAGTTTGTAATCATAGCTTCCTTGCAATATCTTACTAATGGATGGTCAGCACTGTCTTGCCATTAATGCTTCGACGCATCAATTCTTTCCATTCTGCTGAGTTAACTAAGCTATTGGTATCGAGGATATCTCCTTTTTCTGACGAAAAGCGAGCAAAATTTTCTAACCAGTTCAAAACTGTTTCTGTTGTTGAAAAAGGCGTGCACTTCAAGGATTCTTTAAGAAAGTTAGCCATCCCCGCCCTATCGCCTTTGCAATAAGCGTACCACCCCTCCCACAATAAGTCTTTGTACTGCATCTGACTTTTGACCTCAGTTTCTCTAACCCTAGCTTGCGAAAACTTTAATCTTTCCAATTCACTCTGAGTCTGATGGAGTTGTAACTGGGATTGTTCCAATTCGCTCTGAGTCTGATGGAGTTGTAACTGGAATTGTTCCAATTCACTCTGAGTCTGATGCAGTTGTAACTGGGATTGTTCCAATTCGCTCTGAGTCTGGTGCTGGATTGCTTGAGATTGTTCCAATTCACCCTGAGTCTGGTGCTGGATTGCTTGGGATTGTTCCAATTCACTCTGAGTCTGATGCAGTTGTAACTGGGATTGTTCCAATTCACTCTGAGTCTGATGGAGTTGTAACTGGGATTGTTCTAATTCACTCTGAGTCTGCTGCTGGATTGCTTGGGATTGTTCCAATTCACTCTGACTCTGATGGAGTTGTAACTGGGATTGTTCCAATTCACTCTGAGTCTGCTGCTGGATTGCTTGGGATTGTTCTAATTCACTCTGAGTCTGCTGCTGGATTGCTTGGGATTGTTCTAATTCACTCTGAGTCTGATGGAGTTGTAACTGGGATTGTTCTAATTCACTCTGAGTCTGCTGGAGTTGTAACTGGGATTGTTCTAATTCACTCTGAGTCTGCTGCTGGATTGCTTGGGATTGTTCTAATTCGCTCTGACTCAGTTGCAATTGCAACTGACATTCTGCCAATTCACTCTGAGTTTGCTGTAAGAGAGCCTTGTTTTGCTCGAATTCTGTCCGCGTCTCATAGGGCATATTGTATAACAGAGGACTCGGCTCAACATTTAATTTCAAGTGAAAGTCACTTGAAAGCTTGGAAAGCTCGATAACTGCGATCGCATTTGCTTGAGAAAAAGGCGAGCTGTATTCCACATAACTCAGTTCAAGAGCATCTAACTCTTCCCAAAGCACGTTAAAACCACGGTCAGTTGTTTCTCTGTCTATTAGCTTTAAACAATTAACAGAGACAGCCTCTTTAGGAATTCCATATTTTTTTCCTAATAGATACAAATACTCTTTACTAAACTGAATATACCATTCCCCATCTATAAGCTTCCCAAAAGGAACGGTAATCAAGGCTTTGCCATCAGGAGCAAGTAAATCGTATATCTTAGCAATTGCTTTTAATGGACCTTCAAGATCGCGGTTTTCTTCCTGCTCTCCATATCCACCAGAAGGATCTCCTTTTTGTCCAATGTGTTCGACTGTAGAAAGTGAGACAATCGCGTCGTACTTTTGGTCAGACGGTAGGTTCATTAAGTCTTCATTATCTACCCCTACTTCTACTTCAAATTTATCGACAATTCGTCTGGATGTTATACCAAGCGTTTCACTCAAATGATTTTCATAATGAGAGAGTACATTTCCCACTTCAAGTATGCTTGCTGGTTTTTGGATCTCTGCCAAAAAGTTAAAAGCAATAGGTATCTCTACAGCTCTTTCGGTAGGATTGTTGAATTTTATACGATTGTAATAAAACTCTTTTTTATTAAAATAAAACGTTCTTTTCCATTCTTGCATTGTGGATTCTCCGGTCTTTTCTACATTAAATTTAGTGGGATTTGAGAGTTTTGTGAATTGACGCAATTGATACTGATACGATGCCATGTGACTAATCTGCAAGTCAACCCAATTTTCCCATAAATGCTCCCCAATGGCAGCTTATATTACAGCAATTTCCGTTAGTCTATTAAGACTGGAGTTGATCGCTATAGGTTCCTGCAGATTTAATCTGGCATCAAGCACGATCGCCAGAAGTCCTGACAACGCATGATGACTTTCACCTGTTACACTTACCCAGCCATCAGGCTGTTCCTGCTGCAACATCAAGTACATCGCCTCTCAATAGTCCGGGATTCCACCACAGTTTACACTAAGGTTAGGTCATTAAGGTTACATCTTGTCAAATGTACACAACTTAGTGTAATCTGAACTGGATCATCAGCTTAGCAGGATTGACAGTAACTCAAGAGGGAAGCCAAAAAAACTGCCGTTGATTATTTGGACCAGGGCGATCGACTTCTAGAGTCAGGAAGTGTGGAGGAGGCGATTGGCTGTCGTTTTGATGTTGTTGCGGTATTTGACTCCATCATAAAGTTAAACTCTGTTTCTTTAGATCTAAGCGACTCCAGCCTGCTCTAGCAGATTTTTCAGGGAATCAATGTTAACAAGTGTATCTTCATAACCATCTTTGTAGTAAACGAGTTGACGCAACTGAGGACATTGAATTCCTGAACCTACCAAATAATAGTAATCAAGTCTCTGGTAATGGCTAATCAGTTCGCCAATTTGAACGACCTGGTGGGGCGAGAAAATTTCGATAACTTTAGTTCCCGGCTGGCAAAAAACAAGGTTGCTGACTGCTGAACCGTGCATCAGGACTACAACCTCAGCCTGAGCCATCAATGAGACTTGTTCAGCAAAGGATATTGACTCTGCGAAGATTCTTGTAAAACCCAGCTCATTCAAAAGATTTAGCACTTCATATTCATTAATTGTTCTCCGTTCTGTTCCTGCATTCCGACTGATATATATACGCTTTAGCTTCCTTGATTTTGATGGTAGTGCTAGGGGAAGAAACTTGCTTCTGAGGAAATCGCACGCCCATTTGGTTGGGAAACACTGAAAACCGGGATAAGAGGGAACAACTAATTTATTAGCTTGTATATGGGCATGATTCTTGGTCTCTATGATTTTATTGACGGGAATACCCAACACCTCAAGGGTTTCTTTTTGAAAAGGTGAGCGGTAACCGTTAATTAAAAACTTGTCAATACTGCCCAGATCAATTCCACTTAGTTGTAACAATCCTATCCTAGGAAGTAAATCTAACATCCAATGGTAATAAATGAGTCCAGTATCTACGGATAAGACAGCTACAGTACCATTAATATGCTCCACAAGTGGTAAATTAGTTGCTGAGAAAATAGGATGTCGATCTATGGGTATGCCAGGGCAGGTAGAAACATCTAGCAATAACTGATTATCTGAGGTTATAACAGCAGTTTTCGTGTTATAGCCGTACTCGCAATACCGACCCTCTGGTATTGTGACTACAAATGTGGCGGGCGACTCAAATTGACTCCACCAACTACTATTCAATATCGGATAGAAAGCTCTATCTATTGTTTGCGGCGGTGCTGAGAGCGAGAAGTGATGGGGAGAGTGGAGTTCTATGTAGTTAGTTTGCTTTAATGGAGATGCAAGTACCCACTCCCGCACAGTGCCACACCCTTGGGGAAGTGCAGCAGGCTGTGCTTTTTGAAAATACAAGTTAGCTTCTTCCTGTTTGCCTTGCTGTTGGAGAATACTGCCTATATAAGTTTGGGCGATCGAACCAAACCTGTGATGTTCTAAATCGATTAGGTCTTGGAAACACGAAATAGCTTCATCGAACTTAGATTGTGCATGAAGTAAGCCTCCCAATAGCAGATAAGCCCCAACATATTCTGGATCTATTTGGATAGATTTTTGGTAAAATTTAATTGCTTCGTCAAAATTTTTCTGGTGTGACCTAGCCTGTCCTATATAAAAGTAAACTTCTGCCCATTCTGGATGCTGCTGAATAACTTTTTGATAGGAGGTAATTGCCTCATCAAGTTGGTTTTGCTGTGCTAGTGCTTGCCCGATATAAAAGTAAATTTCCGCCCATTCTGGGTGCTGCTCAATAGCTTTATGGTATGAGGTAATTGCCTCATCAAGCTGATTTTGCTGTGCTTGCGCTTTCCCTAAATCGAAGTAAATTTGAGGTGCGTCGGGGGAGTCAGATTGAATTAAGAGCGACTTTTGGTATGCCTTTATGGCCTCACCTGCCTTGCCCCTTGCTGCGAGGAGTTTCCCCAAACAAGCGTATAATTCGGCTGAGTCGGGTTGATTTAGTAAGGCTTTGAAAAATTTCGCTCTCAGAGCAACCTGGGCATCGGGTTGGTTCTGGGTGGCTAGATTGTCGGCCCAACGACTGTAGGCTAGCACGAGGTCTGATTTTGACCGAATTGCCTGGTGATAGGTGGCGATCGCCTCATCCCATTGGGCTTGTTTTGCCCATTGAGCTCCCACATGCCAGTAAGTTTCCTCTTCAGAAGCTGAGGCGATCGGTTCCCACACCCACTTAAATTCTACTGATTGTTGCATTCCGGCGAGAATTGTTCTGCGCGTAATGCTCTTGTCCGCGAGGAGCTTGATATACCACTGTTTGCCTGCTTCATCTGGATAGCGGAGCAAATATTTACGGTAAGCTGCTTGCAAAAACTCTTCATCGCTGAGGTGATAATTGGTTAGCAGAAATTGTACGTCGTTTAGTTTAAATTCTTCTGGTATTGAATCGCTGTTTAATTTTTTCGGGTTCTCCCACAAAAGAGGCTCGCTATTCCAAGGATCGAAGGGGATTAGTTTCTCTGCTGACCAGTCCGGACGAAAGAAGAACTTGCCTGTTTCGTTAAGCATACACGCTGCAAACGAAAAACTGCTATTTGATATAGCGACAACATCGCACTGGCTCAATATGTAAAAATCTGAATAAAAGTCTGCTTCCGACACATTAGCACCTAAATCTTGTGCTGTTACTGGGTTGTATTCTGCAAAATCTCCGATAACTTTTTCTATTTCGTCGCTAGCAATGAATAGTACAGGTTCATCAAGCCTTTCCCACAGACCCCTGAGCCACTCTTTATACCATTCGCTAGGTGCTGGTAAGAAAGGTACTGTATTAAACTTGCTGTAGTCCCCGCGGCGAAGGTGCAGACCTACAACAGTTTTTCCTAGAGAACGCAGGCACGCGATCGCAGCTTGCATTTTTGTTTCAACTTCTGTCGCTGGTTGAAATAACGATCGCACGTAATCTTTGTAGGGAGCGTAATATTTTGTGTGGTACTGGCAGTAACCTGAAAAGTCTACATTTTTGTAAATTGTTGGCGAATTGGGGATTATAGCTTCTGCAAACCAAACAGAAAATGTTCCATCTTGTTGCCTAACTTCTTGAATTTGAGGTAATTTCTGAGAAATCGGCTGGTCTTGATGACCAAATAGATATTGTCCGATCCAAGCAGGTGTCTCGCACCGGAGATTATGCTGTTTGGCATAGATTCTTAAAAAAGCGTACTCAAATATCTGGTTTCCAAATCGATTGATGTCAAGTTCCGACATAGTAACGGCTGGCTTTTTGACATAAAACGCATCCCCCCAAGACGGGTGAAGCGGGGTTGTTGTTGCAGCACGATCGAAACCGTAATTCTCCAAAAATTCGTCAATTTGGTCAATCAAGGCGCAGCCTTCGTACAGTTCTTCGTAATTTACTTCTGTGTTAATTGCTTCTACATATTTCAGTAAATTAGTCGCTCCTTGCAAAGCCAAAAGTTCTGCACCTTGGATATCTATGTTGAGGATATTAAAATCCGCAGATTCCAGTTCCAGTTCTTGCAGCAGGGTATCTAGAGTTTTTGATTCTACTGTTACTTGGTGAGTTTCCTGAATGGTGGGATAAATCTCTGCATGAAGCTTTAACGGCAAAATCGAACTGCTTTGATCCATTGAAGTGACGTGCAAGTTGACCGTGCCATTTCTATCGCTCGCAGCACAATTAACTGCTTGCACGTTGGAGAATCCTGCTATTTTGAGCTGCAATCTTTCAAACACTTCTGGGTTAGCTTCGATATACAATACCCTTTGTATGCCCATTGCTTGGTACAATGCAGTTTCATTACCTTCGTGAGCTCCAACGTGAACCACACCGCGCGGAACGATGGAATGCTGCGTACAAACTTGCTGTAAATCAAGCATTTGGGGTGCTTCACCCAAAACTGCCGAGCGAAAGCGTTCGTTTACTGCTAAGAAAATGCTCCACTCATAGTTTTCATGATCGGACTGAAAATAGGGAAAATACTCTAATCCATCTGGTTGAATCTTAAATATTGCATACCGCAAGTTTTGAAAATATTCAAAAACTTGTTTGAGTGTTGTTTTCGAGTCTATATAAGTACCCCCGTATTCAAATTGAATGTAATCAATTTTACCCTGGCGCAATAAATTATTAGCTCCCTCTAGTACATTGAATTCGCCACCTTCCACATCTATCTTTAAAAAATTAATGTGGTTAATTTCTTGCCTTTGACAGTAATTATCTATAGTAGTTGTCAAAACATTGATAATTTGAGGCTGCTTAATATCATATTCCTTTTCAGCCTGCAACCTGCGGTAAAATGTACTCCATTCTGGAGAGTCATGATAATAAGCAAACTTCCTTGATTCTTCTTGTTTCCCTACCGCATAGTTATTGGGAATAATTTGACTATTACAAATTCCTTCGGCTAAATTTTGTAAAAGACTTTTGTAAATTTTAGGAACTGGCTCAAACAGGTGGATTTCTGCATTAGGAAATTGATTAAATACTTCCTCACTCCAACTGCCAACATTCGCACCTACATCAAAAACTACTTGACCAGATGCGATGAATCTTTCGATACATAGCAATTCGCCGCTGTGCAAGCTTGTCTTGACTGTGGGTCTAGGCTTTGGCGGTTTTTCAGGCAATGCAGGTGCTGGCTTTTGGAGCGATCGCACTTCATCTTCCCATGCCTTTGTGCTAACTTCCTGACTATACTGAGCCACGAGTAATTTGGCTCCTTCGGGAACAGAAACTATCACATCCTCAACTATAACGGTATATCGACTTCTTCCCGAATTCAACAAACTGGTAACAGCATCAATAGTCGGCCACTGCTCTATACGGTGAGGACTCGGGGGCGGACATAAAAAAAGGCGTGCATCATCTATTAGGATAAAGTGATCGAATTCAGAATCGTTGATAATTTGCAACTCTTCCAGCAGCGGACACTCCTCAGATTCTCCATATGTTATTCCCCCGCTCCAGTGAGCGTCTAGCCAAAAAATACAAGGTTCCTTGAGCGTGGGTACAATTGCTGCAAGCTGCTCTTTTGAGTTTCCCAATACGAAGTCGATATTTTTTAAGTGACCGTAGTTATGTACTACTGCCTCATATATTTCTTTAGCTGCTTCGATTGTTATAACTTTTGGAAAATACTGTGCAGCCCACAATGCCGTTGCACCGCAGTTAGTGCCAGTTTCAATAAAACCTTGCAAATGGTATGCTTCTTTCAAGGCTATTGCTAGCTCTGTTGGCACTCCTCCTCTGATTAAACCCATTGTAATTACTCCTTATCTAAAATTGGGAAATACGTACATCTGAAAGATGGTTACAGCTCTAGCTTGTTGTCAGAAATATCTGTGTGTAAGCTGCTTGAGCTGGAGCTTTATTGTCTTCAATAAAGCTCCAGCTCAAGCAGCTTATAAGGATTGAAAGCGATCATCATTTGTTCCCGCAAATCTAATTTTACAGTTTTCCCCGGCTTTTCTGCTCACAGCCGCCGCAACCACGATCCAGGCCAGTGAGTAAGGTTTTCACTTAACTCACCTTCATTAAAATACCATGCTGGTTGCTGGATCACAAAATCAGAATGTCGATCGGCAAGCTCAGCCGTCCCAGTGCGATGCTTCCTGTTTCACTCAGGATGATCAGTAATTTATTTCTCCACACGTTTCACCCCCCCAGTCATGGTGTCTTGGCCCTGTTTCCGCCACTGTCACCTTAAAATCTTGCTTCTGGTGTTCTTCGTGATAGGTGATCGGATTTTGACGGCCCAAGCAAATAGTAGACTCATTATTCATCGCTTCATAATTGAGGAAAGACTCCTTAATCATGTTGCCCTGATAATCCAAATACACAAAAAAATCTTGAAATCCTTAAGGGGCATAGGTTTTCATAATGTGCCATAGAATTGGATACCCGCCCACATCTACTAGGGGCTTGGGACGAAATTCTGTTTCTTGTCTGAGAGGTGTCCCCAAACCGTCGGCTAATATAACTACTTGCATTGTTTCACATCTTGAAAAGGGTACACAACCGCTGATAATTCACAACAGGTATTTATTGCAAAGAAAGAGCTATATTTTCTGAAAAAATACTCACACCTTACCCATCCTCGCTTCCACCATCATCCGCACCACGTCGGGCATTTTATATTTTGCCTCCCAGCCCAATTTTTCTTTTGCTTTACCCGGATTTCCCCTCCCAACTGCAATCTCCGTCGGTCTGTAAAGACTCTCATCGGTTACTAAATGTTCCTGCCAATCCAAACCTGCAGAAATAAACGCTGTCTGCACAAACTCCTCCAAAGGATAGCTTACACCCGTGGCAATTACATAATCGTCCGGTTCTTCCTGCTGCAACATCAAATACATCGCCTCCACATATTCGGGAGCCCAACCCCAGTCTCGCTGCACTGAAATATTACCTAAATGCAGTTTTTCCGAACTACCCGCAGCAATTCGGCACACAACAGATACAATTTTTTGAGTAACAAACCTCTCCGGCCGCAGCGACGACTCGTGATTGAACAAAATACCAGAACAAGCAAACAAATTGTAAGCTTCTCGATAATTCGCTACTTCCCAAAATGCCGTTGCTTTCGCCACCGCGTAAGGACTTCTGGGGCGAAAAGGCGTATTTTCATCGGCTGGATTGCCTCGGGTATCCCCAAAACATTCGCTGGAACTGGCGTTGTAAAGTTTGATTTTTCCGCCTGTAAACCGAATTGCTTCTAACAGATTCAATGTTCCTGTGGCAATGCTTTCGAGGGTTTCTACGGGTTGTTCAAAAGACAGACCGACGGAACTTTGACCTGCTAGATTGTACACTTCGTCGGGCTGAATTTTCGCTAGTACCTGCAAAACGCTGCGAAAATCGTTGAGAGACATGGATTCTAGTTTTACTCGGTCTCGGATGCCCAAACGGGCCAGGTTTCCGAAACTAGATATTTGGGCGTCCCTGGAGGTGCCGCAAACTTCATAACCTCGATCGAGCAACAGTTTAGCTAAATAAGCTCCATCCTGACCTGATATACCGCTAATTAACGCTTTTTTCATATCACATTTTGTTTTCAACAATGTACCGTAACTGTTGCTATTTTTTCAGGTTTTTAACTTTTAGAGTCGGAATTTTTATTTTTTTAATATTTGGGATTTTCCCAGGATTTACCAAAGCAATTTTAAGCGCTTACTACAAACATACAACAAATTTATCATCCAGCAGACCCGAAAGCCCGATCGAAGTAATATTGCAAAAAGTTCGATCGATAGCTGGGAGTAGCAGCATACAGATATCGGGTAGGGACACGGGACTGCCATGTCCCTACGATATTTCATTTTGTACTCGCCAACTATCGACTGCCAAAAGTCTCTAGCACTCGAAAACAGAAATAACAAGTCAGCTAGAAATCGACTCAAAAGTAAAAAATATCAGCATTTTTTACCTTCTGCCGAATGACTAAGGCCTTCTGCCTTCGGGTACTAGGCTTCCCACCTTTCGGCGACTAATTCAGCCAAGTCAACCACCCGCTGACTGTAGCCCCACTCATTGTCGTACCAAGCCAAAACCTTTACCATGTCGCCATCCATCACCAGCGTTAAGCTGGAATCCAGAATCGAAGAAGCATCACTTCCGCGATAGTCGCATGAAACTAAAGGCAAATCGTTGTACTCTAAAATCCCTTTCATGGAGCCAGAGGCAGCTTCTTTGAAGACTTGATTTACTTGCTCGGTAAAAGTCTTTTTCTCTACCTGAGCCACAAAATCGACTACGGACACATTGGGAGTCGGGACGCGCATGGCAATACCATTTAACTTGCCTTTCAATTCCGGAATCACCAAAGCCACAGCTTGCGCCGCTCCGGTAGAAGTCGGCACAATATTCATCGCAGCAGCCCGGGCCCGCCGCAAATCTCGGTGGCTGGCATCCAGCAAGCGCTGGTCGCCAGTATAGCTGTGGGTAGTGGTCATCATGCCTTTGACGATGCCAAAATTTTCGTGCAGCACTTTCAGTACAGGAGCCAGACAGTTGGTAGTACAGCTAGCATTGCTGATGACTGTGTAGTCACTGTGCTTGTAGTTGTGGTGGTTGACTCCCATCACATAAGTGCCAACTTCAGAACCCTTGCCGGGAGCGGTAATTAGCACTTTTTTAGCGCCGGCAGTGATATGCTTCGATGCACCAGCTTGGTCAACGAAGACGCCGGTCGATTCAATAATCAGATCAATACCCCAATCTTTCCAAGGCAAGTTTAGCGGGTTGCGATCGCTCACGCATTTAACTGTCTTGCCGTTGAGAGTAATGGAATTTTCATCCGCACTGATGTCCACATTCTTCAACGTTCCCATCATGGAATCGTATCTCAGCAAGTGAGCATTACTTCTGGGATCGGAAGTGTCATTAATAGCTACCAACTCTAGCTGGCTGTTTTCTCTGCCCAGCCAGCAGCGCGCAAAACTGCGCCCGATACGTCCAAAACCATTGATCGCGACTCTAATCACCTTGTACCTCCTAACGATGGCAGCCTCTAGCTCAGGCTTAAATTTTGAAAAAATTTAAGAATTGACTTATGAGACAAGATCATATCGCAAAGGTCGATCCTTTCTAACTTTTTGTGTCGATCAAAAAAGCTTGAACTTTTCTAGAAGGCAGAAATTACAAGGCAGAAGGCATTAGGCTTTCAGCCGCTGGTTACTGGTAAAGCTGATGGGCTGCAATATAAGTCCCGACAACTTCCGAGACTAAGTAGCGGAGGTCGATCCTTTCGGCGCAACAGCGCCGGATGTGGCTCGACGAAATCTCGATCGCCGCCATGGAAAGCACCTCCCAGCGAATTTCCACATCCAGAAGAGCCATTTGTTCGGCGACTCGCCGGCCCACAGCATTTGTCTGAACCTGCATCCTGTCCCCCCCGGAATCGAGGGGTTTTCCACCCGGACAATCTCCCCACTCGGACACTCCCCCAATCTCCCCGCTTTCTGCTGTCACTCGATCTCCCTGAGTCGGACGTGGGGCCACCAACCAGTCGCACAACCCGGCCATTTCGGCGCACCGGTGCCATTTGGGAAGAGTAAGGAGCGCGTCACTACCAATAATCCAGTACCAGCGATGCTCGCCTGGATACAATTTTTGCAAATACAGCAGGGTGTCGATCGCAAAAGAACTGTCGGAATGATTTGCCGACCGCGGCGAAATTACGAAGTCTGGGCGATCGGCGATCGCCAAAGCAAGCATTTCCCGCCGCTGCTCAAAACTTGCCAAATCCGGGCGCCACTTGTGAGGAGGAGAGCGATCCGGTACCCAAATGACTCGATCTAGAGCAAATTGACTCGCAGCCGTCTCGGCTACCAACACGTGACCCCAGTGAACCGGGTCAAAAGTCCCCCCCAAAATCGCTATTTTCCCCATATTTCCCCAAAATCAGGATTAATACAGACATCGCGCCAATTTTATGTTTATACACTTTTAACCATCAGCTCGTTTATTAGAAAACCCTCGCTTCACATCGGTGATAAACCCCTGGACGACCCTAGTTTCGACGATCGTCCTGGACGCTGAAACCGGTTTTTCCAACCCCCTTAATTCGTTCCAACCTTCAATAAGACTTTAAAAACCCGGTTCTGAGCGTCGGAGTGGGTTCGGAACTCGATGATTAACCTTGCCAATATTAATCCCAACTTGTTTTGAGTGCGCGATCGACCGCCTGAGCATTCGTTTGTTGGCGGTCGAAAAAGTTGTGACGGTAGATATACTTATCGCAGTGGTAAAAATTTTAAGGGCTGCCAAGAGAGTCGATCGGCTTCTCGATCAAAACCAATGATTTTGTTTGATCTATGGCTTTGCGACTATTTTGACTAACTGCATAACTTGTATATATACAATAAAGTAAAAATATATACTATAGCTGCGATCGTGTCAATCTCTGACTTGGGCGAGAAAATGACCGTAAAGGTAGATTTGTGACTATAAAAGGAGCGAAATTTTGTTGTTCGTGGTAGTGTTTGTAAATCCTTATGGGTTTTACCCTCAATCTTGGTAAAAAGGTTGTGGGGCTTTTGCTGCCGTAT
>NZ_JAUBQR010000406.1:0-2324 GCF_036701385.1 Microcoleus sp. Pol12B4
GATCAGTTAAGGCACTTTATGGCCCTGCTGCTATGGGTGGCAGGGATTTTGGCATTCATTTCGGGAACCCCTCAATTAGGTTGGGCAATCTGGGCGGTGATCGGGATTAATGCTGTATTCAGTTTTTGGCAAGAGTTTCAAGCAGAGCAAGCATTAGCGGCCTTAAAGAACGTGTTGCCGATGCAGGTGAAAGTGTATCGGAATGGGGAACTAAAGCAGATTCCGGCAAAGGAACTGGTGCGTGGAGATGTGATGCAATTGGAAGAGGGCGATCGCATCTCTGCGGATGCTCGGTTAGTTACTGCCGAAAGCCTGTATCTGGATATTTCTGTAATGACTGGTGAATCGCTTCCTGTTGCCCGTAACGCTCATCCGGTGCGGGTGCGCGAAGCTGCATCCATCCGGGCTGGCAAAACGATACCAGCGGGCGAACATCCCTTACAAGAAAAGGTCAATCTGGCGGAAATCCCAAATTTGGTGCTCGCAGGCTCGACGGTTTCGTCAGGAAGGGGCGTTGCTGTGGTGTATGCCACGGGAGCGCAAACCGAGTTTGGTCACGTCGCCCATCTCACTGCTGTTGTGAAACGGGAACCCAGCACGTTGGAAGTGCAGGTTGCTGAGATTGTGCGGATCATCACTGCGATCGCCCTCGGTATGGGAGTTCTGGTATTTCTGCTGACATACCTGCTGGTGGGGATGGAGCTGAAAGAGAGCTTTATTTTTGGGATCGGCATCATTGTGGCGCTGGTGCCAGAGGGCTTACTGCCGACGGTTACTTTGTCATTGGCGATCGGGGTGCGGCGAATGGTGCGCCGTAATGCTTTGGTGCGTCGTCTTTCGGCTGTGGAAACCCTGAGCGCTACAACGGTGATCTGCACCGACAAAACCGGAACGTTGACTAAAAACGAAATGACGGTGCATTATCTCTGGCTTCCCTGGGAATCTTCGGAGAACAGCCTAAATCCTGCCAGCCAAGAGTCGGCTGTCTTACTACCTCTTAACGGCAAGCAGAAATCTCATCCATCGATGACGGCGACTCTGATTGAAGTGACGGGCGCTGGATACGATCCTACGGCTGGTGAGGTTCAGATTCCCGCGAATTTTGAAGAATCCTGGAAAGTCAATTTGCTGCTTACGGGGGCGGCACTTTGCTCGAATGCACGGTTGATTCACCTGACAGCGCCTAGCCGTTGGCAAGAAATTGGCGATCCAACGGAAGCGGCTCTGCTGGTGGCTGCTGCCAAAGCCGGATTGAATCTGGAAACTTTGCAAAAACAGCTTCCCCGCTTGCGGGAGGTGCCTTTTGATTCTCGTCGCCGGATGATGACGGTGGTGTTGGACTGGCGATCGTCCGCGCTATGGAACAGCGATTTGCCGAACCTGGCTTTTATCAAGGGGGCACCGCTGGAAGTGTTGCGACACTGCACATCTATCTTGCGGAATGGAACTCTCTCAGAACTCACTCAATCCGGCTCGAATGAAATAGTTGCGGCTAACGATGATTTAGCCCAGCAGGGCTTTCGGGTTTTGGGGGTGGCGGCGCGCCGTGGGGGGAGTGAAATGTTGGATTTGCGATCGCAAGATTTAGAGCAAAACTTGATTTTTATTGGTCTGGTGGCGATGTTTGACCCGCCCCGTCCAGAGGTAAGAGACGCTCTTGCTCAGTGCCATCAGGCAGGAATTAAGGTGACGATGGTGACGGGTGACTATGGACTGACTGCTGAGGCGATCGCCCGCAAAATTGGATTAGTTACCGATTCTGTACGGGTGGTAACGGGTGAAGGCATGGGGCATCTGTCGGATGCTCAATTGCAACAAATTCTGAAATATCGATCGGGGCTAGTGTTTGCTCGGATGTCTCCTGAGCATAAGTTGCGACTGGTGGAAGCGTATAAAACGATCGGGGATGTAGTTGCGGTGACGGGGGATGGAGTCAATGATGCACCAGCATTAAGGGCTGCCCATATTGGCATCGCGATGGGGATGAATGGCACCGATGTGGCACGAGAAGCCGCCGATATTGTCCTTACCGACGACAACTTTGCGACGATCGTCGTCGCGATCGAGGAGGGGCGAGCCGTGCATCAAAACATCCGCAAATTTATGACCTACATCCTGGCATCCAACCTGCCGGAATTAGTACCATTTCTGTTCATGGTGGCGTTGAAGATTCCTCCTGCACTGGTGATCATGCAGATTCTTGCCATTGATTTAGGAACTGACATAGTGCCTGCATTGGCATTGGGTGCAGAAAAGGCAGAAGCCGGAACCATGCAGCAGCCCCCCCGGAAAAAATCGCAACCGCTTCTCGATCGGTCTCTGCT
>NZ_JAUBQR010000124.1:0-19768 GCF_036701385.1 Microcoleus sp. Pol12B4
CGTGGTAGTGTTTGTAAATCCTTATGGGTTTTACCCTCAATCTTGGTAAAAAGGTTGTGGGGCTTTTGCTGCCGTATCCGAGCACAGCAGGCGGATAGAAATAGAAAGAATGCAGGAGTATGCAAGCACCCAAAATTAGTCTGTTGGGCCAGACCCCAGACCCCGTTTTCTGTTACCTGCTATTTTCGAGCTGTGACTGTTCCGGAAAACTACTCGGTACTAAGTCATATAGGATACAAGACAAACATCTCTACAAGTCCCGCAAATCTAGGGACGCGCAGAGAATTTTGTACAAAATCTCTAGCGAACTGTATCCTGAAAAAACAATTCTTGATATGATATCGCGTGTTATTGGCGTGGTGTGGTGTGTGAGGAGCGAAGATGCCGAGTTCTGTTGATTTCAGCGGTAGACCATTTCATTTCATCGGCATTGGTGGGATTGGGATGTCAGCCCTAGCCTACATTCTAGCTAAACGCAAGTTGCCTGTGTACGGCTCCGACATTAAATCGAGTCACATAACCGAGCGCTTGCAAGGAATGGGAGCTCATATTTTTTGGAGTCAAGACGCCAGCAATTTTGAACTATTTCAAACGGTTCTTAACGGTAGTAGTCCCGACCGGGGGCAACAGGAAAGGGCCGTATCCTCGGCAGTTGCGGGTACGGTAGGGACTTCTGTCGCGACAGCCAAAGCTCCCCAATTGAACGGCAACGGTTCAAGCGCCCAAGCAATTCCGGGATTGCCTCAAGTAGTATGTTCGACGGCTATTCACCCAGCAAATGCCGAATATCGAGCTGCTTTAGATTTGGGCTGTCCGATTTTTCATCGATCGGATGTGTTGGCAGCGTTAATTCAAGATTACCAAAGCATAGCCGTAGCCGGGACTCACGGCAAAACTACTACTAGCAGCTTAATCGGCTTCATGCTGATGGCTGCAGGTCTAGACCCGACGATCGTAGTAGGAGGCGAGGTAAATGCTTGGGAAGGCAATGCCCGTTTGGGGGAAGGCCCCTACTTAGTGGCCGAGGCTGATGAATCCGACGGTTCTCTCGTTAAGCTGGTAGCCAAAATAGGCATAGTGACGAATGTGGAACTGGATCATCCAGACCATTACGATACCCTGGACCAGGTAATAGACACATTTAAGGTGTTTGCCCAAAACTGTCAAACCTTGGTGGGCTGCATTGACGACCAAATCGTCAAAGACTGCCTTCAGCCTGATGTCAGTTATAGCTTGCAGCCGGACAGCGGTGCTGACTATACGGCTTCGGGCGTTGAGTACGGAGCCGAAAGCACCAAGGCCCGGATTTGGGAGCGAGGAGCTTTCCTGGGGGAAATGGAGTTGAAGTTGCTAGGCACACACAATCTCAGCAATGCACTAGCTGCGGTAGCAGTAGGCCGATTGTTGGGGTTAGAGTTTTCGGCGATTGCCAAAGCGATTGCTGGCTTTGAAGGAGCTCGCCGCCGTTTTGAGGTGCGGGGTTTTCACAATGACATCCTGTTTGTGGACGACTACGCCCACCATCCTAGCGAAATTCGCGTTACCTTGGCGGCGGCTCGCTTGCGTATCGAAGGTAGCGAAAAAAATCCCAAATCCCGAAGAGTGGTTGCAATTTTTCAACCCCACCGTTACAGCCGGACTCTGACATTTTTGCCAGAATTTGCTCAATCTTTTGGGGATGCTGATTTGGTTGTGGCTTGCGATATTTATAGTGCTGGGGAACCGAATTTAGGAGAGATTAGCGGGCAGCAGGTTGCTGATTTGATTGCTAAAGAAGGCCGAGAGGTTGAGTTTGCGCCTTCCCTGGAGTCAGTCACTCAGTTTTTAACCCAAAATCTGCAACCGGGGGATTTGGCTCTGTTTTTGGGCGCTGGTAATCTGAATCAGATTATTCCAGAGGTTATGGCTTTTTATCAACAAGCCGATCGCCCCGATTAGCTCCCGAACTGAGTAGAGTCGATCGACATTATGGCGTTGCACGTTGTGCCGAAACTTCTGTCGGGCGGCTCGCTCAAAGGGGCGACATAAGTTAGCTAAATGGATTTTCAACCACGTCTTCGAGCGAAGGTATTTTTAAGGATTTTCAAGATGGTGACTATCTCGAATGACTCCTCTGTTAAGGACAATCGGCGAGTGTATTCTCCTATTTCTTTGCGGGGAACTGATTGCAAGATTAACTCCCAAGTTTCGCTGGCGGGCCTGACTTCCTTCCGAGTCGGTGGCCCGGCCGAGTGGTACGTTGCTCCCCGCACTATGGAGGCTTTGCAAGCGAGTTTTGCCTGGGCTGACTCTGAAGGGATGGCGGTGACTCTGCTGGGTGCAGGTTCTAATTTGTTGGTGAGCGATCGGGGTTTGTCCGGTTTGGTCGTCGGCACTCGCTACCTGAAACAGGTGAATTTTAATCCAGAAACAGGTCAAGTTACAGCGGGGGCGGGGGAGTCAATTCCCCGGCTCGCTTGGTTGGCCGCTAAACGGGGCTGGAAAGGTCTAGAATGGGCAGTCGGCATACCGGGTACAGTGGGAGGGGCTGTGGTGATGAATGCAGGCGCTCACAGAGGCTGTACTGCTGATATTTTGGTCAACGCTCGCGTCCTATCCCCTGGTGGCAAGGTGGAAATTCTGACTCCCCAAGAGTTGGAGTACCGCTACCGGACTTCGGTGCTGCAAGGGGGCGATCGGCTGGTGACTGAAGCGACTTTCCAGTTGCAGCCGGGATTCGATCGATCGCAAGTAATGGCAGAAACTAATGACCATTTCAGCCAGCGGCGGACAACTCAACCTTATCACTTACCGAGCTGTGGCTCAGTCTTCCGCAACCCCGGCCCCAAGACGGCAGGTTGGTTCATCGAACAAGCGGGACTGAAGGGATATCAGATCGGCGGCGCACAAGTGGCTCAGCGCCATGCTAATTTTATTCTTAACTGCGGGTCGGCAACGGCCAATGATATTTTTCAAGTGATCCGCCACGTTCAACAGCAAGTCGAGCAGCGGTGGTCGCTGTTGTTGGAGCCAGAAGTTAGAATACTGGGAGAGTTTCCCTTCTAAGGCATCATTGAAGAAATACGGAAACGGCAGACTGCCAGCCCACACACCATCACAAAGTAGTTATGACAAAATCAGGACAAGGATTTGGCTTCGGCCTGGGCAAAATGAAAGAACTGACTGAAGCTTTCAAAAAAGCTCAGCAGGTTCAAGAAGGAGCTAAAAAGCTCCAAGAAGAGTTGGATGTAATGGAAATTGAGGGAACAGCCGGCGGTGGCTTGGTCAAGGTTTTTCTCAGCGGCAACCAAGAACCCCGCCGCGTGGAAATCTCACCGGATGCCCTCGGTGAAGGTGCTGATGTGGTTTCTGAACTCGTCACGGTGGCGATGCAGGATGCTTACGCTAAGTCTACGATGACGATGCGGGAGAAAATGGAAGAACTCACCGGTGGACTAAATCTCCCCGGTTTCGGTTAGTCATCAGTCGTTAGTCATCAGTCATTAGTCATTAGTTGTTAGCTATCTGTGTTTAAAAAGGGCTCTATAGCTAATGACTGATTGATTTCTCTGAAGCACAAAACGTTGGGAAAAAGGGGAAAGGAAAAATTTTCTTTCTTCCTTCCCATTAAAAACTACTAATTACTAATTATCAATTAAATGTCTTATAAATTATTGTTTGTCTGCCTCGGGAACATCTGCCGATCGCCCTCAGCAGAAAATATTACGAATCACTTAATTGAACAAGCTGGTTTGAGCGATCGTATCACCTGCGATTCGGCTGGAACTGCTAGCTATCACATTGGCAGCCCCCCTGACAGGCGGATGGCATTGGCGGCGAGGAAGCGAGACATTGAATTGCTAGGCGAAGCCCGCCAATTTACCAGGAAAGATTTTGAAAATTTTGATTTGATTCTGGCCATGGATCGAGAAAATTATCGCAATATTCTTGCCCTGGATGCGGCTGGAAAGTATAAAGATAAAGTGCGACTGATGTGCGATTTTTGCCAGAAATACGACCTTAAAGAAGTGCCAGATCCTTACTACGGTGGCCCGGAGGGATTTGATAGAGTAATTGATTTGCTGCTGGACGCTTCCGAGGGTTTGTTAGAGTACGTTGTCAGTCTGAAAAAATTAACAGTTGGCGGTCAGCAATCAATTTAAATTAAAAAAGTGCCTTTTTCCGCCCGAATATTAGCAATGCTGTAGGGGGGACAACGCTAACAAAACTCGTAACTAGGGATATCACAGTTGTTCCCGCTCCCCCTCCCAAAATGAGACTGGGTGACAAAGAAAAAGTTAAACTTGTCAATACAAAATGGGGATAATTGATACTCAAAGCAGCAATTGGCAACAAAATAGATGGATACCAAGGCATTAGCCAAGGTGTAGCAAACAAAAACAAAGTCAGAGTTGTCCATCCAATATCTGATACTAAATTAATTTCCGAATCTTTTTTGCGGAATAATGATTTAATTAACCTCCCTGCATAGTAAATAATCCAGCTTAAGTACGCAAAATATTTGAGGGACGATAGAATACTTTCCCTAGTTTCAACACTTACATTGGGCAAAAAATTCAGAAATAAATTGATTGCATGGTGAAAAGATCGAGCGGTCGCTCCGGCGGTTCCCGGATTTAAAAGACTTCTCCAAGCTGAAACTGTTGGCATAAATGTATAAGTTATGACCGCCACAAATAATAAAGAAAGTAAGACTGATGCTGCTAAATCTCTCCACCGACGTTGCTTGCAGAGGAAAGCAAAAACTAATGGCAACCAAATTATAGGTAAGGTTTTTACTAAAAAACCTACCCAAATTGCCAAAATTGCAAAAACATAACGTTGGTAATAAATACATCCTATTAAAACGATCAATGTATTGGCAAGAAGAACGTCAAGGTGAGCATTAGCTATTTGCTCGTTCAATAGCATGGGATTGACTAAATAAGCCAGTGTGATGAGGTTACGGTTTTCAGAATTTGCTAGCAAGCGCCAAATTAAGTAGGCATTGAGCGTGTGTACCAACACGCAGATTATTTTAAAAATATAAACTGCTAGTAAAGGGCTAATTGGTACACTAAGTGCTGATAGGGCAAAAAAGAATAAAGAAACGGGGCCGTAGGTAGAAGTTTGCCCCCAGTGGAGGAAGGGAGATACGTTAGAAATTAAGGTATCGGGATTATTCAGATAAGGATTAATTTTATGTAAGCTCATCGCTCCGTAATGCAAGTACATATAAATGTCATTGCTTTGGGGATAAGCTATGAGGGCAACTGCCAGAAAGGGGATTGCATACTTGCAAATGTCTAGAAAGTTGGAACTTGTCTGCTTTTTTTGAATTAACCAGATAATATATGTAACTGTTGCTATCAAGTAGGAACCGTTAATTATAAGTCGGATGAGGCTGAAACCGCTGGTAGGGAAATCGTTATAGTTGTTTCCACCCTGTAAAACGCTGTAATACTTGGTGATTCCCATTGATGTCATCGCAATACAGAAAATTATGGAAGCTGCTAATGCTGCTGCATATAAAATTTTCTGATTTTTTAAGTAATTGTTGACCATGATGCTATTTATTGAGTGTGGTAAGTAAGTGCAGGTAATTTTCTTGCCCGATCGCGTTGGCGGTTATCTGACTAAATGGTGTTCCATCGCAAAGCGAACGAGTTCTGCTCGGTTGTTGCTTTCAGTTTTTCTGAACAAGCTGCTGACATGCTTTTCGATAGTTCGAGGGCTGAGGTGGAGCCTGGAACCTATTTGAATATTAGAAAGACCTTCTGTCAGCAAATCTAGCACTTGTCGCTCTCGCTGAGTCAAAGTCGGAGCATTTTGGCTGGGAGATGCCCGTGAAGCGGAGCTATCCCGTAGGTAATCGCCTGTGTTTGACTTTGGAGTTAAAAAATCTGCTTCTGACTTGTCATTGCCTCTGCTGGGTGCCTCTGTTGGCGTCGGTTCGGGTTCCGGGGAACGAGAGGGGGCCTGAGCGATTAGAGCGTAGCGATCGAGCAAAGAGCGAATAACCGCCCCCAATTCCTGGAGTTCAAAAGGCTTAGCCAGATAATTGTCGCACCCCATCTGATAGCCGCGAATCCGTTCTTGCGTGCTCGTGCGTTCCGTCAAAAAAATCACCGGCAGCAAGCGGAAAGCGGGACGAGTCCGAACTCGCCGCACAAATTCGTAGCCATCCATCTCAGGCATTGTAATGTCGGTAACAATCAAGTGGGGCTGAAATTCATCTACCAGGCCTAAAGCTTCTTTGCCGTTCTCAGCAGCGATTACAGAGTATCCGGTAATTTCTAGATAATCAGTAATTGACAAGCGAGTCGCGAAATCGTCGTCAGCAACCAGAATCGTTAATGGCATGGGGGAATTAAAAATTAAACATTAAAAGTGACGAATTTCACTTTTAATGTTTAATTCTACTGTTTAATTCTCTTGATAACTTGCAGTTAAAGTAGCCGGTTGTCCTAATTTGCCCTCCAAAGCTACGCCGCGCCCGTTGGCTGCCAAATGCCGCAGAGTTTTGTAAATTGTCTCGATTTGCTCTGGTCTTCCTGCTTTTTTGGCTAGTTCTGCTACAGACAGAGGTTTTTGGGCGTCTTTGAGCACTTGCAGTACCCGTTGCTGCAAGTCCAATACAGCAGCGGCCGCTTTTTTGCCTGCTTCGACGCCCGGTTGGTGATAAGCATTGACATTCACCAAGGAACCGTAAAAACCTACGGCTCTTTCGTAGAGGGCGATTAATGCTCCTACTGTCCGAGAGTTGACTTGGGGGATTGTGACAGTAATTGAATCTCGGTGATTTTCGTACAAAGCTTGTCGAGTTCCCTGCAACAAACCAGACAAATAATCTCCCGAAGTGACGCCGGTTTCTACTTCAGGGGAAATGCCTTGCCTGTCTTCCAACACTTCGATAAATGTTAGGAAGAAATTCGGCACGCCGTCTCGCAGTTGCTGGACGTAGGCGTGTTGGTCGGTGCTGCCTTTGTTGCCGTAAACTGCGATTCCTTGATGAACTGTATTGCCGTCTAAATCTTCCTGTTTGCCGATCGATTCCATGACTAATTGCTGCAAGTAGCGGCTGAACAATAGCAGTGAATCTTTATACGGCAAAACTACCATGTCTTTTTCGCCGCGTCCGTTGCAGGCAAAATACCAACTCATCGCTAAAAGGGCGGCGGGATTATTTTTAATGTCGGGAATTCTGGTAGCTTCGTCCATAACTTTAGCGCCTTCGAGCATCGCCCGAATGTCGATGCCTTGCAAAGCTGCTGGCAAAAGTCCTACTGCTGAGAGTTCCGAAGTGCGTCCTCCCACCCAGTCGGCCATCGGGAAGCTGGCAATCCAGCCTTCGGATTTGGCTAATTTGTCTAGTTTGCTGTCTGTTCCAGTGATGGCAACTGCCTGTTTGGCGAAGTCGAGTTTTTGAGCGGCGAAGGCTTTTTGAACTTCGATCATGCCGTTGCGGGGTTCGGGGGTGCCGCCGGATTTGGAGATAGTAATTACTAGGGTGCTGGCGAGTTTGTCTTTGATTTTGTTAAGGATGCGATCGATCCCAGCGGGATCTGTGTTGTCGATAAAATGAATTGCTAGGGGCGGAATGTCTGGGGATAAAGCTTCGGCGACAAATTGGGGGCCTAGGGCGGAACCACCGATGCCGATCGAAATTATGTCGGTAAATTGCGGAGCAAAAGGCGGTTTAATATCGCGGTTTTGAACTTTTTTGACAAATGTTTCGACTTGTGCTATGCCTTCGACAATTTCTTGTTTTAATTCTGGAGTGGGAGCTAAATCGGGGTTTCGCAGCCAGTAGTGGCCCACCATGCGGTTTTCGTCGGGATTGGCGATCGCACCTGCTTCTAAAGCTGCCATGTCTTTGAAAGCTTTGTCAAATTTGGGCTTCAGTGCTGCTGCGAAAGCGTCGTCGAATCCCATGAGGCTGATATCGAGGTAAAGTCCCAATCCCTCGTTATAGTAAAGCCAGTCTTGATAGCGTTGCCAGAGTGCTGCGGCGTCCATAGGAATTCTCTACAATTTTTTTAATGTTCGATCGGCGTCGTCAGGAATCCACCAATTGTAGTTTAAAACGATCTGATGTACGGCTTTTGCACAATCCCAATAAATTTAACCATTAGTCGTCTGAACATAGCCGGAGCCGAAGGCAGGCAGAGCATTCGGCAGAATTAAACAATAAAAATATGACTTGGGCAACACTCTTAGTAGGTAGATCCCTCATTAATGGTCACACCCCATAGATAGATCGAAGCGGCACAGATATTTAAGTGTGGTCGGCGTTGGCGTTTGGGCCAGGGTTTAACAATATTCAAATTCTGGCGATCGGGATGTGTAAAATAGGCATTGCGGTCAGGTTAAATATACTTTTAGCTGTCACTCAATAATCGACTAAAAATATAGTTAACAACTGTCAACTATCTGAAGTGTAGTATAATATACAGATATTAGAATTAAAGTGCGATCGACTATGCTTACTCTCTCTCCCGAATTAAAAGAAAAATTATCAACTCCGCTCAAAATCGGCGATTTTGAAGTTAAAAGCCGTGTCCTGCAATCGCCCTTATCCGGCGTTACCGATTTGGTATTTCGCCGCCTGGTGCGCCGCTACGCGCCGGATTCGATGATGTACACGGAAATGGTGAACGCTACGGGTTTGCACTACGTGAAGCAACTGCCGAGAATTATGGAAGTTGACCCTAACGAGCGCCCGATTAGCATTCAATTGTTTGACTGCCGGCCGGATTTCTTGGCAGAAGCGGCGCAGAAAGCAGTGGCAGAAGGAGCGGATACTGTTGATATTAATATGGGCTGTCCGGTTAACAAAATTACTAAAAACGGCGGCGGTTCTTCCCTGCTGCGAGATCCGGAAACTGCCGAGGCAATTGTGCGGGCGGTTGTGGAAGCGGTAGATGTTCCTGTCACCGTTAAAACTAGGATTGGTTGGACGGACAAAGAAATTAATATTTTGGAATTTGCGAAGCGGATGGAAGATGCGGGAGCAAAAATGATTACCGTGCACGGCCGCACTCGATCGCAAGGTTACACCGGCCCGGCAAAATGGGAGTGGATTCGTCGAGTGAAAGAAGTTTTATCGATTCCAGTTATTGCTAACGGGGATATTTTTTCAGTGGAAGCAGCGATGCGATGTCTGGAAGAAACCGGCGCAGATGGAGTGATGTGTTCGCGGGGAACTTTGGGCTATCCTTTTTTGGTGGGAGAGGTTGATTATTTCTTGAAAACTGGTCAAGAAAAGATACCTCCGACACCAATTGAACGTCTCGAATGTGCTAAAGAACATTTGCGGGCTTTGTGGGAATATAAAGGTGAAAGCGGTGTCTGCCAAGCACGCAAGCACTTAACCTGGTATGCTAAGGGTTTCCCGGGCGCTGGGGAATTGCGGGGCGTGTTGGCTGTGGTAGAAACCGTTGAACAAGGTTGCGATTCGATCGATCGCGCGATCGAGCAATTGCCCGCATAAACCTTACCCGCATATGTCAACTAGGGGTTACAGAAACAAAATTCACCTCTGCGGGCTAAGATTTAAGACACAGTTAAAAATTTGTGTGTGGGGGAAAGCATGGATTCCTTAAAAGGGCGAGATTTATTAAGTCTGGCAGATTTAAGCATTGACGAATTAAATTATTTGCTAGATCTAGCAGCCAGTTTAAAATCGGGAATGGTCAAGCTGAAACGCAATAAAGTTCTCGGCTTGTTATTTTCCAAAGCTTCAACGCGAACGCGGGTAAGTTTTACGGTGGCAATGTATAAATTGGGAGGGCAAGTGATTGACCTCAATCCCAACGTTACACAAGTCAGCCGCGGCGAACCTTTGGTAGATACAGCCAGGGTTTTAGACAGATATTTAGACATTTTGGCGATTCGGACTTTCGAGCAAAAGGATTTAGTTACTTTTGCCAACTATGCGAAAATTCCTGTAATTAATGCACTGACAGATGACGAACATCCATGTCAAGTGCTGGCGGATTTAATGACAGTAAAAGAGTGTTTTGGCAAGCTAGAAGGATTGACGCTGACTTATTTTGGCGACGGTAACAACATGGCAAATTCGCTGATGTTGGGCTGTGCAATGACCGGGATAAATGTCAGAATTGCTTGTCCTGAAGATTTCTGCCCGAATATTGAGATTGTGGAAAAAGCTAAGGCAATTGCTCAGGGAAAAACAGAAGTTACTGTGACTGCTGATGCGGAAGCTGCTGCTAAGAATGCTCAAGTGATTTATACTGATGTTTGGGCGAGTATGGGACAGGAAGAGGAAGCAAAAATCAGGATTCCTTTGTTTGAACCCTATCAGGTGAATGAACAATTGCTGAAGTTAGCAGATAAGAATGCAATTGTATTGCACTGTTTGCCCGCACACCGGGATGAAGAGATTACCGATGCAGTGATTGAAGGCAGTCAATCGCGCGTTTGGGATCAGGCAGAAAATCGGATGCACGCTCAGCAAGCTTTACTCGCAAGCATTCTGGAAAGCGATTAGGAATTAGCTAAAAATTAGTCTGTCGGGGGATCAAATCGACCTGCTCGCTACTTCTTGCAGACCGCTTCCGTTATCATTTCATTTGAACCAGGATTATTTGCAACCAGCCTGTAATTATCCGTTTCAACCATGATTAATTGCAATCTCTTAAGTAAAAGAAATGAATCACATCACTACGACAGACTTACTCGAAAATCTCAAATGGCGATATGCCACCAAACAGTTCGATCCAACCAAAACAATTGCTCCAGAAATCTGGACAGCTTTAGAAGATGCGTTAGTGTTAACACCATCTTCTTATGGGCTTCAACCTTGGAAATTTCTGATTATTACCAGCTCGGAACTTAGAGAACAGCTCAAGCCCCTCTCCTGGAATCAGTCACAGGTTACTGATTGCTCTCATTATGTCGTGTTCGCGATTAAAAAGAATCTCACTGCCGAGGATGTCGATCGCTTTATGGCTCGCACTGTCGAGCTGCGGGGCGGGACTGTAGAGGCAATGGCAGGATATCGGAGTCTAATCGTCAGTGACTTGGTTGATGGTGGCCGCAGTTTTAATATCAATGACTGGTCAACGCGCCAAACTTATATTGCACTGGGCAACTTTATGACCAGTGCTGCATTGCTTGGTGTTGACACCTGTCCAATGGAAGGAATTGAACCTGTCAATTACGATCGCGTGTTGGGTCTTTCTGCAAAAGGCTTTACTACCGTCGTAGCTTGTGCGGCTGGCTATCGCTCTGAAGCAGATAAGTATGCTTCACTCGCAAAAGTAAGATTCCCTAAGTCAGAAATCTTAGAAACTTTATAGAACCCATTTGGTATCTTCTTGAGCGAACTATATGGTTTTGAGGGGATCGTTTTACCAGAGGATTTAATACCAGAGTCAGGACTTTAAGCTAACAGGCATCAAACCAGATACAACCTAGATACCTCAAAGGCTTGTGAGACAACAAAAAGATTCTAAATGGGTTCTATAAATCCGGGATACGCTGTAAGTCGATCGCAATAGTGCCCTCGGTGCACCCTAAAAAGATATTAAGAGGCTCCGAAATTCACTTTTGTGACTTCACCTGCGAGAACATTAACAGTTTGTTGAATTTGACTTCCATCAACTTTCAACTGATAAGTTCCCGGAGAAAGCTCGATCGCCCCAAACCATCCTTTACCATCCGCCCGCAGTTGACGCACTTTGCCAGCGGCATCGATCGACTGCAATGTCAAGCTTGCACCGTCGCAAGTTTGAGCGCACCGCTGCAAATTTCCGGCGATCGCACCTGCTGTCGGCCGCGACTTCCAAGGCATATCGGGAACCGCTGCTGCTGTCGGCCACACAGGCTGAGTTTCATAGGTTTTGCCCGTCGCAGCATCAACGTATTGACTCGGCTGCGAAAGCGCGGTGTAAAACAAATCGTTGCTTTGGGGAACGTATTTCCAAGGCTGGCGGGGCAAATCACCGCTACCGCCCGCTCGCAGTTCCACATTCGTGTACACGTTGCTGCTAGCGTAGGAATACAGCACCGTACCGGCTACGCGATTTCCTTTTGCAGAGGGATCTTCGGCGCGGCGAACCTGCGCTAAGGTATCTTCGATGTAGTTGAGGTAATTGCCGGGGCCGATCGCAATTTGGCGGTTGTACTGGTGGTCTTTGGCGTACTCGATCCAGTGGTCATAAGCGAGTTTTTGCGATCGTTTGTACTCGCGCTGGTAAGTCATCGGCATCGCCATGTCTACGATCCCTTCTTCCAGCCAACCGCGCCAGTCTTGCAATACTTCTTTGTAAGGCTGCGTTTGATACCACCCTGCATCGTTTGTTGGGCCGTCTCCCCAGGCGATCGTGGCGGCAGTAATTTTAACGCGCGGTTTAATCGCAAGGCTTTCTACATAAAGCTTCCGCACTAAATTTGTCACCTGTTCGCGCCGCCACTGCATCCAGGCGGGATCGGTGGGTGCGGGTTTGCCCGATCGACCTGTTTGCTGATTGAAACGGGCGATCGCAGTCGGATTGTAGCCCCAAGTCGGCCCGCCGTAGCGCACGTAATCCAACTGTACGCCGTCCACATCGTAGCGCTTGAGCAAGTCCAAATAGACGGAAACAGTATAATCTACGGCGTCTGGATGGCCGGGATCGAGGAAACCGGGTGATTCCCCGCTCGAAGTCAGCATCGCCCAATTGTCATTTCCTGGGGCCGAAGGCCCGTGTTGTTGCCAAACGTGACCGGCGGGAAGTTTGCTGCCCGAAACCACTGGCAGCGTCACCATCCAAGCGTATACTTCAATGCCTGCGGCGTGGGCTTTGTCAATCACATCTTGCAGTGGATCGAAACCCGCCGGAACGTTGGGATCGAGGGTGCGGGGTTCGATCGCACTCGTGTAAAAAGCATCGCCGCGGCGGCGGACTTGGGCGACGATCGCGTTGGCATTTGCCCGCTGCGCGTCTGCGATCAATTTTGTGACTTCTTGAGGGGTTTTGAAGCCGGGGTTGAAAGCGTCCACCCAGAATGCGCGAAATTCGGCGGTTTGGGTTTGCGGGGGCATAGTTGCGATCGCGCGCGATGGGAAGTTGGAGAACCAACCAGGAGTCAGCAGAAAACTAATTGTTAAGCCAATCAGGAACAAGCTTGACAAAAAGAATGTTTTGGTATTTCGCATCAGAAATGTGTGAGAGAGCGTTTAACAGTCCTTTACGGACTTTTGGTTTGAGCGTCCGCTTGATATTTTCGCACAATGGTACATTAAGTGGGCAAATAAGTAAATAGTTGAGTAATACGGCTGGGAGAGTTGAGAATGAGATTAAAATTGACCTCGGCAAAATAAGCGATATTTTCCGATATTTCAATATAGCGGTTGAGCCAGTAAATTGAATCCGCTACACCACTTAACATTGTTTTACAGGCTAAATACGGTTTTAATGATTTTCATTTTTGCTGTATCAATGCCGCATTCAAGTTTGGAAATTGGACTGAGGGTTTTCCACTTGCCTTTATTCGCGGTGAAGATAGCATCGGCTGTTTTTTCAGGATCGATAGTTTCAAAGCCTCCTATTTTATTAGTTAATAAATAGTTGAGACGGTCAAAAATTTCATCTCTAGATGCACGTTTCACGCTGACTGCTTGAGGAGGAGGAGGCGGCGGCGGTGGCGGTGATATAGAAAATACTTTAGCAATAAAATCTAATCTCGCCTTAGTCAAACCACATTGTAACTTAGTCAGGGGGGTGAAATCTGACCATTGCTCGCGGTTAGAATCTACAATTTTATTGGCAGTTTCAACGGGTTTTACATTCTTCCAATTATGCTCTTTAACTAAGTATTTAAGTACAGCTATAATAGTATCTTTTGATGCTGTACTCAGATTGACTTGGGGATTTGCTTCTCGCGCTAGAATCTTCGCTTGTTCAATATTTGATGGTTTTGGGTCAATGACAATACACCATACTAAATCTAATTTGGCTTGTTGAGCTACAGCATAGACAAAGTGATTGCTCACAACTTGATATTGATAGTCGCCTGTTTCTTTAACGATAATCGGAATCCAATTGCGGTTACCTGCTTGCAATACGGCTTCGGCGGCTCCGGCAATGATAAACTCTGACTCAGAGCAGGGTTCTGCTGACTCAATTTTAGATAACTTCAAGTGCATTAACTTACCGATGTTCTCAGAATTACTCATACAAAAAATACTCCTTCGCTAATTTTAAGTAATATTCAGCGGCTTTTTTGTGTTGAAAAACCGCTGGTTTTCGAGAAAAAGCTGCACTTGAAACAACTTCATATTCTGGAACACTGAATATAGTTGTGTCAATCACCGTTTTTATAGACTTAGGCCAATAATAGGGTAACAACTTAGAATCGAGAATATAATTCTCTCCTTTCTTCAGTGTAAGAATTGCTTTAATTTCTGCATTTGCTCTTTTGATTGAAGCCTCGCTTTCTTTATGTTTATTGAAAAATATCGGTAAGGCAATAGGGCCACCGTCCTGCCTAAGCTTCTTAACTTCAGGCAAGAATTCTTTAATAACTTTAGCAGCATTTTTTAAAGATGAAAAGTTATTGTGTTCTGTTGGCATGAGGATTACATCAGAAGCTATCACACAGCTTTTACTAAAAAAAGTCCAGTTCGTAGGTGCATCAATTAAGATGTAATCATAATTACGAACAAAAATCTCAAGCAAATCTCGCAGCTTTGCTGAACCTTTCTCAATTTGTGCTTCATACTCATAACTCATGAACTTCGATAATCCTAAATCAGATGGGATGACATCAAATACCTTAACTAATAGACCTGCTTTATCCTTCAGATTAAATGCTTGAAGAGTTTCTTTGACATTCAATGCTTCATCAACCAGGCACTCAGATAATTTGACTTTTCCCTCCTGTAAGCCTAATGAATCGGTTAAATCTCCTTGTTGTGGATCGAAGTCAACAACAAGCACTTTTTTATGCTGTTGTCGAAGAATCGCAGCCAAGTTGATTGTCGTTGTAGTTTTTCCCACGCCTCCCTTATCATTATAGATGCAAATTGTTAAAGCTTTGGGGGCGTTTTCCAGCAAGTTCTTAATTTTAGTAATAATCTCAATAATATTATCTTTGGTTATCCTCATGCAGTCAGTAGCAGGCAAGACGATTTTACCATGTTTGCGGAATAGCTGGATATCTGTTGAGTTAGTGATCATACCCCATTGAGATGTTTGGCACTTAGGAGCAAGAAGATAACCTGTTATCTGTTCTTTAGCTTTTTTGTACGCGGGAGTACCTTCTGCTAAGTTAATGATGGCATTTCCTGATACTCTCCCTTTAACTTCAATGATTAAGTATGGATTAATCTTAGCAACTGAAAATTTATCCTCATCGTGATTCTTGCGAGCCGCAAAATCAGCAGGACCCTTCCCTGTTTTAAACTGTTGTACCCACTCATCAGAGCTGAATCCAAGTGCATTTAGAAGGCGTTTGACAAATCTATCTTCGACTTCTGGCTCTTCTGCATTCTCTGAAATACTATCTAAAACTTCATTCCAGTTGATAGTTGTCATGATTTAGACCTAGATACTTAAGTAAAATCATAACGCTTGGTTTCAGTTTGTGTCATCGTTAGCTACCTCCGGATCTAGCTATATGAACAGTCAACATACTTTTGGATAAGTTATATATTTTCTAGTGCGCTTGACATTTTTGCACATCGGTGCAATTTTGGGCGAAAATACACTGAACAGGCGATCCTCTTCGAGGGCTTCGCTAACGCACTTTTTGAACAAATGATAGCACCGCAATTTCAAACGCTAGCCCTTCCGGGTAACAGCTACTCAACAGCAAGCAATTTACTCGATCGAGTAGATGGCTGGCGCCAAGAAGCAACCCGAAAGTTGCAGCAAAGCCAGAGGGGAGAAAAAGGACAATTTTTAACACCTTCCTCAGTGGCCAGTTTGATGGCGGGAATGTTTGAATTTAACTGTCCCGATATATCGCTTTTAGATGCCGGTGCAGGAATTGGTTCGCTGTTAGCCGCAGTTGTCTCCGAGCTTTGTCAGCGCCCAAACAAACCGCACAGCCTGCACGTTACAGCTTATGAAATCGACCTTATTTTGATTGAATACCTCAAGCAAACTTTAGAATTATGCAGTATTGAATGTAAGCGTTTGGGGATATCTTTTACCTGTGAGGTTCGCGAAATTGATTTTATTCAAGACAGCGCCGATATGTTGCAGCCAAATCTATTTACACAGCCAGTAAAACGGGAATTTACCCATGCAATTATCAATCCTCCCTATGCCAAGATAGACGCTAAATCCCAAGCCCGCACCTTGCTGCGTTCTATAGGACTAGAAACCAGCAATCTCTACGCTGGATTCACAGTTGCTGCTGCTCACCTGCTCAAACCAAACGGTGAATTAGTGTCGATTACTCCCCGCAGCTTTTGCAACGGTTTATACTTTCGAGATTTCCGCAAAGTATTCCTTCAAATGATGGCTTTACGCCAAATACACATCTTTGAATCCCGACAGTTGCCATTTCGCGATGATGCGGTGCTGCAAGAAACTATCATTGTGCGCGCCACCAAACAAATAGAACAGCCAGATACTGTACTAATTACCTCAAGCAGCAGCGTGGGCGACGACCTGGTTTTGTCTCACCAACTGCCCTATACCGCCCTAATTAATCCCAATGATTCCGAGCAATTTATTCGGATTCTACCGGATTCTGTCAGCCAGAAAGTAGTCGAGCAAATGGCTCAATTTACTTGCACCCTAGAGGAATTAGGCTTAACAGTTTCTACCGGAAAAGTTGTAGATTTTCGTGTTCGCTCTGACTTGCGGCTAAAACCTGAGAACGGTACAGTTCCGCTGATTTATCCCGCACACTTCTCGGCTGGCGGTGTTGAATATCCCACAGCAACGAGAAAGCATCAAGCTTTAGCTGTCACGGAAAAAACTGCTGCACTCCTCGTACCTAACGAACATTATGTTTTGAGCAAGCGCTTCTCCTCAAAGGAAGAGAAAAAGCGAATTGTTGCAGTTGTCTGGGATGCCACTAAAATTAATAGTTCTAGCGTTGGTTTTGAGAACCATTTGAATTACTTTCACCAACAGGGACGCGGATTAGACCTCACCCTGGCGCGGGGATTGGCAGTTTATCTAAATTCGAGTTTGGTAGATGCGTTTTTCCGACTGTTCAACGGACACACTCAAGTTAATGCTACGGATTTACGCAATTTGAAGTATCCTAATCTAGAGCAATTACTTTTACTTGGCGCTCAAATAGGAGAAATATTTCCTACACAGCGGGAGCTCGATCAACTTGTCGAGACACAACTGCTTAACCCGACCAATGCGTTAGAAAATAGCCCAATGACAATCAAGAATCGTATTGATGAATCTCTAGAAATACTTGCAGCACTGGGTTTTCCAAAAGGTCAGCTTAACGAACGTTCCGCCTTAACCCTTCTGGCTTTGCTTGACCTCAAGCCAAAGGATGCTTGGGAATTGGCAAAATCTCCACTTCTGGGAATTACACCAATTATGGAATTTATGGAGCAGGAGTACAGTAAAAAATATGCACCAAATACGCGGGAAACTGTGCGTCGCCAGACTGTGCATCAGTTTCTAGATGCAGGTTTAATTGTTGTTAATCCTGACAAGCCAGAACGTCCGGTCAACAGTCCAAAAACCGCATATCAGATAGAAGAAAGTGCTTTGGAACTGCTGCGAACTTATGACAGTTCTGACTGGGACAAGAATCTTCGCGCTTACCTCGCCTCCGTCGAAACGCTGAAGCAACGATATGCACAAGAGCGAGAAATGGCGCGAATTCCAATTACAATCGAAGGTGATGTAAAAACTCTTTCGCCTGGAGCTCATAACGTCTTAATATCAAAGATTGTCAGTGAGTTTGCTGAGCGCTTTACTCCTGCTGGCAGACTACTTTATGTCGGAGATACCGATGAGAAGTTTGCTCATTTCAATGAAGCATCGCTAACTGCATTAGGCGTTACAGTCGATGCTCACGGTAAGATGCCAGATGTAATTGTTCACTTCACTGAAAAAAACTGGTTGGTGTTGATTGAAGCTGTTACTTCTCACGGCCCGATTAATCCAAAACGCAAAACTGAGCTTGAGAATCTTTTTAGAAGTTCGACAGTACCTCTGGTGATGGTGACAGCTTTCCTCAGCCGCAAGGCAATGGCGGAATATTTATCTGATCTTTCCTGGGAAACTGATGTCTGGGTAGCAGAAGACGCTACTCACCTGGTTCATTTTAACGGACAACATCTTTTGCAGGCTTATTCCAAAAATGAAAATATTTGTGAGCCAGAATGATGCTAAAATACACTATTTATATGACTGCCGCTGGCATCGGAATGACATATACTCTGATGCAAGCGGTTTAATTGACCGGAATTGTCGATCGCACTCAGTAAATCAAATAAGTAACTAGGTAAAATATCTCTGCAATGGAAAAAAAGCATAACGCTGGATTGTGGGTATCAGTATTGTATTTTGCTCAAGGTCTCCCTTACACCGTCGTTAATTTAATGTCGGTGATTTTTTTGAAAGGTATGGGAACCAGCAACGAGCTCATCGGATTGACAAGTCTTTTGTCTTTTCCTTGGGTATTAAAAGGTTTGTGGGGGCCAGTTGTTGATTTGTATTCCACCAAACGCAAATGGATTTTAGCAACCGAAATCATATGTGCTTTTCTGTTTGCTTTCCTAGCTTTTGGTGTATTAACGCCGGCACCGATTATTATATCGCTTGTTATCTTTACGGCGATCGCCTTTGTGTCAGCTACTCACGACATCGCCATTGACGGATTTTATTTAAACACTCTCAATAAAGACCAGCAAGCCTTGTTTGTCGGGGTTCGCAACACGGCTTATAGAGGTGCTGTCATTGCCGGTAGCGGTGTATTGGTTTTCTTAGCCGGGAAACTAGCCGAACAGCATTTAGTCACCGGAAATACAGGCGACACCAAAATATATCAAGACATTCCGCTGTCACTTTTCGGTTCCGATTTTAGCGTGTCTGCGCTTAACTACGGATGGGCGACAGCCTTTGGCATTTGTGCGATTATATTTGTGCTGATATATCTCTTTCACCGGTGGTATCTTCCCTATCCTCGAAATTACGATCTGGAATCCGACACCCCCCAACAAACAACAAGCTTTATCGAAGCATTTAAAACATATTTTCAGCAAGATAAAATTGGTTGGATTGTTACTTATGTCTTGATTTTTAGGTTAGGCGATGCCTTGACGTTTAAAATGGCTCCGCCATTTTTAATGGATAAAGTGGAGAAAGGAGGATTAGCAGTTTCTACATCGGACATGGGTCTGTTATCGGGTACGATCGGGGTAATATTTCTGTTAATAGGAGGGTTGCTGGGCGGCTATTTGATTGCCAAACAAGGATTGAAAAAATGGATGTGGCCGACGGCAATTCTGCAAAATTCAACTAACGTGCTGTATTGGCTGTTGGCAATCAATCAACCTGGGATTGAATGGGCTTATGCTGTAAACTCGATCGAGCAATTTACTTACGGACTTGGCGTAGCTGCCTATACAGTGTTCTTGATGCGGACTGTCCGCCCTGAATACGAAGCATCTCACTATGCAATTACAACGGCTTTTATGGCCGCAGGAGTGCTGATTCCGGGCGTTTTTAGCGGCTACTTGCAGGCGAATCTCGGCTATCAAAATTATTTCTTGATGAGCGCGCTGGCTGTGATTCCCGGTATGCTGACGATTTTCTTTCTGCCCCTAGAAGATGAGAAAAAATTAGCA
>NZ_JAUBQR010000125.1:0-19692 GCF_036701385.1 Microcoleus sp. Pol12B4
TCCTCAGTTTTTACATAACCCTTATCTCGCAAATCTTTAAGTTGGCTAGATACAGTTCGCTGCTCAATAAAACAGCGTTTAGCAATTTTTTTGACTGGTGCGGCACCACCTTGATCGCACAAAAAATCAACAATTTTTCGCTGCTGATTTGATAGATATTTCATCCGATCCTGATAGTAGGGCGTGAGGCTATCCAACATTTCCATGAACGGTTCTACCAATTTATCCAGCGATTCTGGAGTCATCAGAAAATCAGAAAAAATAATATAGACGCGAGGATTGCCACCAGAAAGGTAATGCACAACTTTAATGCGATCTCGCCCTGTGGGAGTTTGAATAAAAGATGCTAAATCATTATTTCCTTTTAAGTTGGCAATATGATTTAATAAAGCTACAGCATCATCGAGCTTAAACTCATCTAATTCATGTAAATCAAAAAAATCATAAAAAGGATTATTAGAGAGCTTGACTCCATCAAACAAGCTTTGTGATGTTGCCAAAATTGTCAAAAATGAATAATTTTGAATATACGCCCTCAACTGCTTCTGTCCGAAATCCCCCAAGCCGCTAAACACGTCCTCTAAATTTTCGACAATCAACAACAGCACCCGCTTGCCAACAAAGTCTCTCAGCAATTCTGCGGCCTTAAATTCAGCTTGCTCCGGCGACAAATCATAAAGCTTTTCAACATCATTATTTAACTGAGCTTCATATTCTGGCTTATATTCTTTAGCAATTGCCCGGAATATTCCCCGCAATAAATCCAAAAAAGACGCAATACTATGCCACTCTTCTTCGTGCAGCCACGCAATTAGCAATTTATCCTGCAAATCTTCCATCTTAGCTACGCGATTATAAATCAGGGAAACCAAGTGCGTTTTGCCCATGCCACGCGACCCTATTAGTAGTTGAAAATGCTTGTTATCTGTTAGCGCGCTCACCCGAATTAGCTCTACTAAATGTTCTGCCAGTGCGTGACGCTGTACTAAGATAGCTTCCAGGGTTTCGGGTGACATCGAGCTAGGAGTAAATTGAGATATAAATGTATTTTTCATAATATCTATTGGGTTTAACTGGTTCCCCGGCTGTGCCTGGGAACCTATATCTAGAGGCTCTGCCTCGTCGGTTGCAGAGGAAAACAGGAGGCTCTGCCTCCTGATCAGCTTCCCCAGGCAGAGCCGGGAAGGAGAAAATGCTTGTTAGACAAGGCTTTGAGAACTAATACGTCTAATTTACCATAGATTAAAAAAATATACGGTAGTTTTCTTGTATATTTTTCAAAGCAGTGTTAGACTGCCCTTAACAAGCAAACAAGCGCCCCTAGCTGTTACTAGAGACGCTTTTGATCGCTTATCAGTTTTTGGGAGCCACTGGCTGGAACCAGTAGCACTCTGATGTTGTTTATGGTCTATATAGACCGAGGATTTCTCATGACTAATTATAACAGCGAACAGCTCAATCTGTTCACCCAGCCGATCGCAGTTTCGGTGGAAATGGGCTGCACAGTTGAACGTGCCTCCGAATTAGTACAACGCTCAAAAAGCTCAATCTACGATCGGCTAAGGAAAAATAAACCGTATCTGCGACAGGTTCCCACAGGTACGTGGCAAATTTACTCTACAGGCAAAAAAGATGTCTCAATTCTTGTGAATGTTGCCTTCATTTATTCTCCAAAAGATAAGAATTGGAGACTTGCTTAAACTCAAATCTCAAGGCTGCGTTAGTCCAAAGCTTAACGCAGCTTTCTGCCTCTTCGGTTGCTGAGGAAAACAGGAGGCAGAGCCTCCAAATCTGCGTCCCCAGGCAGAGCCTGGGAACAAGAAAAATTTTAAAAAATATTCCTTAAGACTTGTTACAATACACAAAACTTCATACTTTCCCCAACACTGGATGACCTTTTTCAACGCCTCCGAACCCCTAATCCGCTGCAAACAGGAACATCTCGACGTACAAGACATCGAAGGCCTGTTGCAACTCCGCTGGCAAATTGGAAATATTACTCTTTTCTCAGGACTTTATACCCGCATCGACCAAACTTTTCTGCTTTGGGGTTTGGTGACAGGGGGGATTTTTTTTACGGCTCAGTTTTTCCCCATCAGTTGGAGCTTTCAGGCGATTCTGTGGTCAACTTTGACTCTAATTGGCACTGCAGGAATGGCTGTTTTGACTTTGTTTTGGGTAAGAGTCGAGCGAGTTAGCTGGATTCTTTACTCTTGGGCGATTTTGATGATAACTGGTTTGGTTTTGACCGATTGCAGTATTTTTGCCGGTTGGGGAAGTTTGTTGCTGCACCTTTGCGATTTGTGGTTGGGGTTGAGCGCGATCGGCTATTTGTTGACGGGATTAGGTTTGCGATCGCGCACTTTTCTCCTGATTGGACTAACCCATTTATTTAGCATACCTGTATTAACATTTGTTGCACCTTGGCAATATCTAACCACAGGAATAATTATCGCGGGCTGTTTGTTGTTATTGTCAGAATTGCAGTGGGATATGCGTCCGCCGATCGACAATACTTTGCTAAGCCCAGAACAGAAAGAATTTAACAGAATTCAACAGCAATTGCGACAGAATGGCGCGATTGTATCCGAATAAATCACAAATGTAAAGAATTCTGTACAAGAGCTAACACTTTCCATAAATCGTACACCATATAAAGATACAGCATCAATAAAAAAACAAACTTTAACCAGAACAAGAGTTTTGCTGTTTGACCTGTGAATCGCCAACCTAAGGAGAACGGTGTCAGGGAGGCGACTGGCCAACAAATGCTGTAATTGCGACGATAAAAGTTAATTTGGGTTGACAGTAGTGGTTGAAATCAAAATGTGGTGCAGGGTTTTTACCGTTTCCCCTGCTTTGCAGTCTTCTCGGAGAGGCTAAACCCTCTACCAGAACAGCCTGAGGAGATTGGCACAAAATTCGACAGTTTGTCAGGGGGATTTTTGAGTCAACGTGTTTAAGAAAATTGAGAAAATGCTCGCTTAGGAGCCTTGCAGGACTTACTATTAAACAAGTCCTGCTTTATGATGGGAAATTTAAATTATCTTTTAATCTAACGTGCCTTTTCGCAATATCTCCCTTACTTCCATTAAAATCTGTCCCAACATATTTTTGCCGCTGCCATCTTTGCCGCAACCCCAATAGTAATCAATAGGGGAGTTTTCGACTATTTTCTCATCGCCAGTAGCTAGTAAAATTTCTCTAATTTCGGGATGAGTTTCAAATTTACGGACCACGGCTTTTCGCATGATATCATCTTTGACTTCTTCCCAATCTTTGCGGAGTGGACGAGAGCGATCGCGCCCCATTTTTGCGGCATCTTTCGGCGTTTTTGCTTGGCGAATTTGGTCGCAGTTCGCCGTTGCGGGAAACTTTTGTGCTTGAAAATAATGCTCAGTAGTTGGCCAATATTCTCCGTCTAACTCGAATCCATGACTAGAAAAGTTTGAAAAACAGCCGTATTGGCTGCCAGTGGTGTAGAAGTAGATAGCCATAAAGTCTGTGCTTTAAATTTCGTTAATAATGTTGGTTTATCGTCAATTTTACCTCTCTGGATTATCTACTATCTTCAACCGCAAATCAATATTTTCAAGATGGGAACCGATGTAAGACAGCAGGGCATAGATAAATACGAGCACCCCTACCATTTCCAAAATTTCCTCAACAGAAGCCATCAAACCGTAAATCAAATTTCTCTGACCTACCGCATCTGCATAATAGCCACAAACCATTTCCATGCCAAGTGCTCCACCGACATATATACTGCCTGCCAGTAAAAAGAAATCCCTGGTTTTCCTGGGTAAGTGCCGGAGAAACTTGAGATAAGCCAGCCCAGTAACCCCAACAAAAATCGCCCCCGGAATTACCCAAATGAAGTAAAAAAGTCCCCCTAAATCCAGTGCTTTTCGCAAGTCGTTAATAATTAATATTTCGTGCAAACTCACAATTTCATCTAAAGAAAAAAATAGAAAGATAAACCCCAACGCTTTCCAGTGCCCAAAATACCGATCGCCCTGCTTCTTCTTAGCACTAGCAATAATACCTAGCAAAATCGCGCAAAACAGTAAAGTAAATGACGAGTACCACGAAGGATAATTTATTTCTCTGTCTAAATTAAACAAACTAATCCAGCGTTCTTGATAGTTAAAACCGTAGCGCAGAACTTGTACGATGCAACCAGCAACAGCAAAGAAGAGCACCCAAATGCTGAGAGAGAAAGCAACTCTCTTCGGCGAAACAGAAATAAGGAATTTCATCAAGTTTTTGATAAACTAGAACAAGCAAAATCAAACTATAAAGTAAAAAGTTACAAATCGCAAGAGCGGCGCAATCCGCCACCTCGGATTTTTATTTAGAAAAAATTACCAATCACTGACAATGCACCTTCAAATTGAAACCTTCACTGTCCGCAAGCGGTTTGCCCTTACCATCAGCCGCGGTACAACAGCCCAAAGTACCAATTTATGGGTGAAGCTAGAACACGAAGGCATCGAAGGCTGGGGAGAAGCTTCGCCGTTTTCCACAGGTTCTCGGCCCCAAACTACCGAAATTCTGTTAGCCGCATTGCAGGAAGTTGCACCGCTGCTAGAAAAGTTTACTCCGTTCGATCGCCAAAAAATCGAACAAGTATTAGCAGAGGTCAAGTTACCCTCAGCCGCCCGCGCCGGCATAGACATGGCAATGCACGACTGGCTGGGCCAAAAAGCAGGCTTGCCGCTGTGGAAAATGTGGGGATTAGATCGATCGCGCATCGTCCCCACCTCCGTCACAATCGGCATTAATTCGCCCTCTGGTGCAAGAGAAAGAGTGCGCGATTGGTTTGGCAAAGATCCAGCAGGTATCAAATACCGCGCCGTCAAGGTCAAATTAGGAAATACCGCAGGAATCGAAGCCGACAAAGCTATGTTAATAGCAGTGCTAGACGAAGCACCAGCTAACCTTAAAATCAGTGTAGATGCTAACGGCGGTTGGAGTTTAAAAGATGCTGCCGAGATGTGTCACTGGCTAGAAAAATACAAGATAAATTATGTCGAACAGCCGCTTTCACTCCTCGCAGATATGGAGGATTTCTCAGAACTGTACGGTCAATCGCCCCTGCCAATTTTTGCTGATGAAAGTTGCTTTAATAGTTCCGACATACCCAAGTTAGCGCACTGCGTCCACGGCATCAATATCAAAATGATGAAGTCAGGCGGATTGACCGAAGCAATGCGGATGATTCACACAGCAAAAGCCTGCAATTTGCAAGTAATGTTCGGCTGCTATTCAGATAGCGCGATCGCAAATACAGCAGCAGCACAACTTTCCCCCCTAGCTGACTATTTGGATTTGGACAGTCACTTAAATTTATTAGACGATCCTTTCACCGGTGCGATCGTCGAAAATGGGTGTTTGCTGCCAAACGGGCGATCGGGATTGGGAGTGCGGCGAGTTGAGATTGGAGAATAGAAGTAAGTAGGTAGGCGTCAATAAATTTTACCATGTAACAGAATATCAAGCTATCATAAACTTTGCGATTGCTTTCCTTCTCCTCCCGAAAGCTAAATTTTCACTCACTGCATCCAGGGTTTATATACTTTCCAGCTTCATCTACTTACAGTGAACCAATGACTAAAAGCTATCCCATCCAAAAGGGCAAAGTTGCTATCTTGTTCCACGAGGGCATTCTCGGCCATTCCGGGAAAACAGGTTTAGCATTTTTGCGCTACAGCGAAGCACAAATTGTAGCAGTAATAGACAGCGAATGTGTAGGACAATCTTTACCTGAATTAACGGGCATTTCTCAACAAGTACCAATTGTTGCGTCCGTTGCAGAAGCACTGGAATTTGCGCCGGATATTCTGCTAATTGGTATCGCTCCTTCCGGCGGTGTTTTGCCTGCGGAATGGCTGCCAGAAATTAATCAAGCGGTAGGGGCAGGTTTGTCAGTTGTCAACGGTTTGCACGCGAAACTTGCACCTTTGATAACAGTTCCTTTAACCGAAAATCAATGGATTTGGGACGTGCGTCAGGAACCGAAATCTGTCGGTGCGATCGCCTCTGCCGCTGCTGCTAAATTAAGTTGTCGCCGCGTATTAACTGTCGGCACAGATATGAGCGTTGGCAAAATGTCAACCAGTCTGGAACTCAATCGCATTTGCTTACAGCGGGGTTTGCGTTCCAAATTTTTGGCAACCGGTCAAACTGGTTTAATGATCGGAAATGAAGGCATTCCTTTGGATGCAGTGCGAGTTGATTTTGCCGCTGGTGCTGTCGAACAAATGGTGATTAAATTGGGTTCTGAATGCGATATTTTACACGTAGAAGGGCAAGGTTCGCTATTGCATCCCGGTTCGACGGCGACTCTGCCGCTGCTGCGGGGTTCGCAGCCAACTCACTTAATTTTAGCGCACCGAGCCGGACAAACTAGCATTCGCAATCACCCGCACGTATCAATTCCCCGGTTATCAAAAGTGGTCGAATTGTACGAAATGGTTGCCGGTGCTGCGGGTGCTTTTTCAGGAGGAAAAGTGAGTGCGATCGCCCTCAACACTCATCACTTAAATGAGGCAGAAGCGCTGTTAGCAATAGCTGAAGTTCAAGCAGAAACGGGATTGCTTTGTACCGATCCGGTAAGGTTTGGCGCGGAGGTTTTGTGGGAGGCCATCGACAGCTAATGCTACAATTTTATTTGCTTGGTGAATGATATTTTTTTGATTAAGTGCAGAGGACGCACAGAAAGATAAGAGAAGAGAGAGATTAATAGAAGTTTTTTTTGAAAAGCGTTATATGCGATTACGGCGTATGCACTCCACAGCTAAAAAAACTAATTTTCTAGACAGGGTAGTGCATAATTATTGTTTAATAAACGGGGTTTTTGCATCCATGACTGGGTATAATAAATAGTCACGAATCCCTGGTTTAGTTTAAAAGCATAATACAAATGATTGATAATACTTGTTCATTACCGTCTGAATGCGCCATCCGCCCAGCCTCAGCTCAAGATATCAAATCAATTAGAAAGTTAGTTTGGAGCGCCAAACTCGATCCAACTCAGTTGCGATGGCAGCACTTCTGGGTCATCGAATGCGGTGGGAAACTGGCAGCTTGCGGACAGTTGCGGAACTTTGCGGGCGCGCAAGAATTGGGCAGTTTGGTGGTGGCGAAAGATTGGCGCGATCGAGGTTTGGGAACCTACCTCACAAAATATTTAATTCAACAAGCTACAGAACCGCTATATTTAGAATGTTTGGGAAAGCGACTCGCATCATTTTATACTCGCTTTGGATTCCTAGAAGTTTCCGTACAAGAATTGCCGCAGTCGCTTAAATTCAAGTTCGGTTTGTCTCAATTAGCTAAAACTTTATTCAAAATTCCTGTAACAATTATGCAGTATCAAGCAAATTTTATAGAGTGAAGTAGAGTGAAGTCTAGGGTATACAGCGGTTCCCGCTGTAATTTAGAAAAATTACTCAATAACTGAGGAGTACAATATGTCTGGTTTTCCCGATTATCAAAAATATGATGGTTTAGGCTTGGCTGAGTTAGTACAAGCAAAGCAAGTTACTCCAGCCGAGTTATTGGATGCAGCGATTGCCCGGATTGAAGCGTACAATCCAGTAATTAATGCTGTCATTTGCAAAATGTATGAACAAGCAAGGATGTTAGTCAATCATGACTTGCCAGAGGGTTCATTTAAAGGCGTCCCTTTTCTATTAAAAGATTTGAGATCGATGTATGCGGGTGTTCCTACCAGTAGCGGCAACCGTTTACTTAGAAATATATCAGCCAGCCATGATAGCGAATTGGTGAGACGTTTCAAAGCAGCAGGAGTTGTCATTTTAGGTAAGACGAATACTCCAGAATTTGGCATTACACCCTACACGGAACCTAAGACTTGGGGGGTGACTCGCAATCCTTGGGACTTGGATCTTACACCAGGAGGGTCTAGTGGAGGTTCAGCCGCAGCCATCGCAGCAGGAATGGTTCCTCTGGCTGGGGCAGGCGATGGCGGCGGTTCTACCCGAATTCCAGCATCTTGCTGTGGCATTTTTGGACTAAAACCCAGCCGTGGGCGTATTCCCACAGGTCCGATTACAGGTGAATTGTGGCGTGGATTTTCAACTGAAACGGTCCTAAGTCGTTCTGTTCGCGATAGTGCAGCTATGCTGGATGCAATCAGTGGTTCTGATGTGGGAGCAACCTATTTATCTCCGCCACAGGTAAGACCCTATTTGGACGAAGTTACGACTGCACCAGGAAAACTTCGCATTGCTTTTACAACTCATCCATTTTTGGGTGATGCGGTTCATGAAGATTGCATTGAGGGATTGAAAGCAACCATTAAATTACTTCAAGAACTTGGGCATGAAGTTGTAGAAGATCGGCCTAAATTGGATGGAGAAGCTTTTGCCTTAAATTTTATGAGAATTGTTGTTGGGGAAACTCGTGCAGATATTGAGTGGGCGGCTAAATCAACACAACGAAAAGTGACTGCTGAAGATTTTGAATTAGGGACTTATTGTTTAGGGCTGTTAGGTGAGGCTTTGAGTGCGGCTGACTATGCTAAAGCAGCTCGTCAATTACAGGTAGATGCACGGAAGATAGGCCAATTTTTTGAACAATATGATGTTTTGCTGACTCCCACCCTTTCTCAACCTCCAATTCCTATTGGTTCACTTCAACCGTCATCAGGGAAAGAATTTTTGATGAATTTGGTTGCGAGAACAAATGCAAGCTGGTTACTGAAAGTCATGAAAGTGATTGAGCCTCTCGCCAGACAAGTCTTTAACTTCACTCCCTATACAGCACCATTCAATGTAACAGGGCAGCCTGCAATGTCTGTGCCTTTGTATTGGAATGAAGCAGGTTTACCTGTTGGGATGCAGTTTGTGGGAAAATTTGGGATGGAAGCTACACTTTTTCGGTTAGCTGGTCAATTGGAGTATGCTAAACCTTGGAGCCATCGCCTACCCATCATCAAGTTAACAAATCGCTGAACCCGAACGGAATGTAGAAAGAGGTAGGTACAAATCAATATCGCATGGGGAGGGGGGTGAGTTGCCAAGTTTACTTGCTTATATCATAGATACGCTTACGGGCCCCTAATGGCGCACAGGGTGTCAGAAACCGGGTTTTTAGAGGTTTGGTGCGTAAGTTACGGACTAGATATTTATGGATATTCCGGATTGGGCGATCGAGACTGCGTAAGTTCATGATTCACCGTTTGCGGTAGTCCAGTTAGCTAAATTGGCACAGCTACCAGCCTGATATCTAGGCAAAAACCGTTGCAAAATCGTTGCTGGCGGGTTTCTCAGTGTCATGTGCCAGTACCAGGTTCGGAAAGTGGACTGGCGATCGCACCAAAGATATTCGACTCCTGGCAAATTAGTAAATGTAAAGCAAGTGAGTCACAACCCAATCAAAAAATTAAACCCCAAAATAAAACATCTTCACAGCAGCAGTAATGCGGAATCAGCCAATCTCTAATGTAGCTAACAACATCTACCCTTAAGGTAAATTATACTAACTGCTCAACCACTAAATCCTTAACTCAATACCTCGGAATTACTGAATTTAGACTCCCCGCAACCGCTTCTCAAATCCCCTCAACATTTCAAAAATTCTTTGCCTTTTATCCTGATAAAACCACGGAAGGCAAGAACAATGAAATATCAAGGCAATCAATCTCAAACTAGGAAATGCAGCCTCTCAAATAGCATAAACCGACAATTACACATCCATATATTTTAAGACAACAGGAGTAAATATCATGTTCAACGTAGTAAAAGCTTTCGGCTCGATTTTCTCTACCCAAGGATACAGCGGCGCTAACAATATGCTCATCAAAAATTACGTCAACACCAATTTTAACTACTTCAACGAAGAAGCAGTCGTCGATGAATCGATTTACCCGAATCAAACAGGTCGCGTCCGCTTCCAAGGTAGCTGGTGGCCCGCACGGTGCGATGGCCAAATCACCCTCACACCGGGAGACACCGTTTATGTCATCGGCGTTGACAACATCACTCTGTTAGTTTCCCTCGCTCCCGCAAACTAAACTAGAACTCGATCTAAACCTTTTCACGGTCAGAGCCCCGACTTCTTCAAGAAGTCGGGGCTCTGACTATTCTGTTTTTTAGTGACAATTTGGCGATCGCTTCCACTCAACACCTGACGCAAGACAGCAATATCTGCCTCTGTTTATTGACCAGTAGAAATATGGCAGATCGCCCTACAATAAAATGGCATTTTTGAGAGCTTGTTTGTTGAGGCGATCGCCGAGTTGAGATTCGCTATTTTCTCGGGTGACTGCTGCTTTTTCTGATGCCTTAGCGATCGGCGGTAGCGGTTCGAGCAGTTGGGCTTGAGCTTCCTGAATTGAAGGGTAATTTTCAGCCCAGGATGAAATCGCTTCTGAAAGGACATCGATCTCATCGGATAAGGGTTCAATTAGCTGGGCTAGTTCGGTTAATTGTTCGGCCCCGAAGAGCGATCGCCACTAGAACAATCCCGTTCATCAATCGTGGTCATGTCAGTTTTACCCCCAAGGCTTCAAGTTGCTGATTCATCCATATAATTGCCGTCGCTTCATTGGTTTCGATCGCTTGTTCTACCCCTGTTTTAGCAATTTCCAGCAGTTGTTTAGATTGCTCCCGTGCTTGGCGAGACTCCCTGACCTTTTCTGTGATTTTCTGACGAGTAGATTCTTTCGGTAGAGTAATCGGAATATTCAACAGATCCTCAGTTGAAATTGACGGATACATACTGGCCGTAGTATGAAGATCCAGGATTTCACACACAATGGGCGATCGCAAATAAACCAATAAAACTTCTGGCTCAATTTTGGTTGGTTTGAGAACAGCAAAACCGGATGAGCAAATGTAGTTATTCTGCTCTGCCTCAATCAAAGCTGAAAGTCTGCGAATCGGGCGAACGGTTGACGTGATTACATCATTAGCTTTGACAATCCATTGTGCTCTACTAGGGGCTTCGTCCATTGATACCACTTCACCATTGGCAAACCCTTCTCCGCTGAGATTGCCGATTTCGATATAGTTAAATGTGCCTTGTTTCTCAGGCTGAAATTTGCGCTTTATGAGTGGGGCAACATCACCGATGCAAAGACCAGATTGTCGCAGAATAGCCATTACTTTCTGTTGCTTTGGCTGGTAATACTCAGCGTCGAGGCGACCGGAGGACAGGAACGACTCGGCAAAACTCTTGACGGCAAGGGTTTCTTCCGTGGGTTGCCAGTCCTGCAAGCCAAGCTCCGACAACAGCAAATCCTCAGCTTGTTGATAGATTAACTTTGACTCTTCAGAAGTTGTATTTGAAAACTTAATCAGTTTTTCAATGATTTTTTCAAAATCAGAGCTGAAGCTTGGTATAAATAACTTCTCAATTTGCCATAAATAAATATGTTGCTGAACACTACCTGCTAATTGTCTTTGTATTTGATTGAAGCCATAATTTGTTATTAGGAAGCCATAAAGGATATAAGGATTTATTCCTCCAGAGCAATCAATTTTGGCAATATCTTGATTAGAATTAATTGGATATTTCCAGGTTTGATGTGCAATTGCAACATTCCCTGCGCTGCCAGACATAGTTAACAAAACTGTGCTTGGCTTTACCTCGGACTTCCATAGTAAGTCATGTGACCTCTTGTCAATATAAATAACATCAGAAAAATCAACTTGGGAATTTTTAATATTTACACACCTCAGAAAAGGAATACCTTCTTCGAGATATTCAATATGATTACAAAGAGAATACGCTCCGAAACTCTTGGCATCTTTTATTTTTTGTCCAAGCAAAAATCCTTTTTTCTGCTTAACAATGACCTCACTCATTAGATAACTCTTTTTGAAAAAATCGCTATCGAATCGAAACGCATCATTATTTTCTTGCATTTTATCTAAAGTAATTTCAACCGCTTCAAGCCCATCCATTAACTGCTGATACCTCACAGCATCAAACGGTGTCACAGATGGGCTAGGCTCAAAAAAACTGAGCTTCTCCTTTTTGGCAAACTCAATAAACGCTTCCGCAATCCCGTCTTCCGTCAGTCCTTCGTGGTTATACAGGTCATGATCCACAATCAGGTGATCGTGGGGGTCGAGCAAAAACTGTCGTTCCTTTTCCTTTTCGGATAAACCTTCCTCATCTTTAGGCACAATGCGGCGATAAACCTTTTCGCCAGAGTTGTCTTTGCCACTCTTTCGCATCGTGGCAAAAAAGATGTTGTAGTCATCCCGGCGCGGGCAAAGTGCGCCTGCTTTGGGGTCATCATTCCACTTCTGCACAAACAGCACCGAAGTCTTTGTACCTGTGTGGGGCTTAAACGTATTGCCATGCAGCCCCACCACCGCCAAGATCCGGCAGCGTTCCGCAATAAAATCGCGAATGTTCTTATCTGAAGAGTTATTGAAGCGTCCTTGAGGCAACACGATCGCCATTCTGCCCCCCGGCTTCAAAAAGTCCAAATTGCGCTCAATAAACAAAATGTCGCGCCCGACTTTGGTTTGCCACTTGCCATCCGGCTTTTTTGCCAAGTCGTAGCGGGAAATCATGCGCGGTTCCTTGATGTCTCCAGCAAAGGGCGGATTGGCCATCAACACATCAAACTGAAACTCTCGATAATCCTTACTGCCTTTCGGTCGTCGCCGTTTCAGCCGCTTGAATCCAGCATTGTAAACATCATTCCATTCCTCTTGATTGGTAATTTCATCCCACAGTTCATAGTCCAGCGTGTTCAGGTGCAATACATTCGTTTGCCCATCACCCGCAATCAGGTTCAGCGTCCGCGCCACCCGTACAGCTTTCTCATCAAAGTCGATCGCAAACACCTTCTCTTCCACATATTCACTACAACGAGGTGGCTTTTCTTCCAACGAGAACAAATGACTCGCCTGCAATCCCTCATCCGCCAAAATCTGCCGCCACACATGGAAAATCGTATGCACCGGAAACCCCGATGACCCCGCTGCCGTGTCGATCATGTACTCATCCTCTTGCGGATTGAGCATTTTCACGCACATATCAATCACATAGCGCGGCGTAAAATATTGCCCCTTATCACCCTTGCTACTTTGGTTGATCAAATACTCAAAGGCTTCATCAATCACATCCAGGTTGGAGTTAAACAGTTTTACATTTTCCAAGGACGACACACACACCGATAGGTGCGACGGCGTTAGGCTAATCTTGGAATCCTCGCTAAACACCCCCTCCCACTTTTTCTTTGCCCCATCAAACAAATCTTGAATCTTGCTCTTGAGGGCAGCTTCCGTCTGTCCCGTATTGCGAAACTCCAGAGAGCGAGTCTTGCGACGGTTGCCCTGCCCGGAATACCACTCATCATAGAGCTTGGTAAAAATCAGCTTAAACAGTTCCTCAAACACATCGACCCCGGCATTTGCCAGCACCTCATCTTCCATTTCTTCAATCAAAGTTTTGAGGGATTTATTCTCCTTCACCAACTTGTCATTGGCAATCAGGTCTTCCAGCGTGAACTTGATCTGGAGAATATCTGCCAAGGTTTGGTTGGCATTGGGCAAACCAGGAATATCTTCAAAATAGTTGGGGTCTTTGCGCTGGTAGTAAGAGATTTGATCGCCATTTGTCCAGACAGCGATCGGCGCACCTGTAGCATTACAATAAGAGCGAAGCTGGTCTTTCCCATCCTTCAGCTTCGGCTTCTTTAGCTCCACCAGCATATACACCGTGTTAGGACGGTCTTTGTCCATTACCACAATGTCTGCCCGTTTCACCTCCCGCCCAAAGTTCACCCCATACTCCACCTGAATACGATTGATGGGATAATGCAAGCGATCGGTCAAAATCCGTAAATATAGCTGCCGGATCGCTTCCTCTGGCGTGAGCTTAATTGCCTTCTGGCGCACCAAACACTCCGTATAGGGGACTTCGCCGCTTTTGGTTGCCTTGAGGGTAATCGTCTTTTCTAACTGCTCAATTTCAGTTGTCGTAAATTGCGACAGCTTGTAATTTGAGTCTTTGAGAATATCAGCTAAATTCATGAGTCAAACACTATAGGGGTAGTCTGCAAAATTTTAAACTTGGTTAAAGAGCTTGAATGAGTGTATACAAGATTTGGTACGCAGGCTCATAAACTTTGTTAGTGTCACTATCTGGAATAATTTCGCCATGAAATAAAACATTTCTGAGTTTATACAAAATTACTATAAGTCCTTTGCAAAGATGATCCGTGTTATTAACAAAGTAAAGATTGCCCATTGGAATACCATTATTCTGCTCGTGGCTCAGTAAATTGATTGGCTTTGATGGATTAATCTCTTCATAACAAGCCTTGAGATTATTTTGCTGAGGTTCCGATAGGCTTCTAAAGCCATTCTGTGATATCAAATCCTCTAGATTAAAACCATTTGTTTGCCTGTAACTGAACTTAACGTTTCCATTGCGACAAATAATATCAATTTGCACCTTTTTGTGATCTCCTCCAATGTTCCTCTCAACATTATATGTTAAAGTTTGACGAGCAAAATTATTTGTCTTCTTAGGATTTTCCTCAATAACAATACTTACAAAGTTTATGCGCTCACCTTTGTTAAATAGATGCTTTCGCTCTAACTCCAAATGAAGCTCTGCAATGCGTGACTTAAAAGCAACTCCCTCATTGCCTTGATTATTTAGAAGACTAACAAACTTATTCCGAAAATTATTAGGCTCAGCCTTGATCGCATTTATCGCTTCTCTATCAGTTTTGAGAGTTGGGTAGTAATTTTTATACCAAGCATTGAAAGGAATCCAAGCTTTGACAAATTGGGTAAAGTAATCTATCGAAGCAAGGTTTTTCCATTTTTCCGAGTTTTCTGTATACAAACTTGGCATAGAGAGAAATTGCTTTATTACTGGCTAAGTTCATCAGATGTTATGGGTGAGTCCCAACACTTTACCATTTATAAGAGTTGAGTGTCATGACCAGAACTGATCGATAGATTTTCTTAATACTCTGGTCGCCATTGTCCAATGCAATGATGAATTACCACAATAAACGAGTATCATTCTCAAAATAAAGGATTCGCGATAGCCTTTTTGATACACTGGCTTGTTGATGAGGCGATCCCAATCAAGCAAGAGTCTCCGCCAACTCAATAACCTGAGTGTTCCAAAATCCCTCAAGAAACAGAATGCAAATTATCCTAGAAGTCCCCGATCGCCTCGGCGAACAACTGCAACAACTGGGCGATCGCCTCCCAGAAGCCCTCGATCGCGCACTCCAGGAACTCACCCCCCTAGAAACCATCTCCTACCAAGACGAACTCCAAATCGTCGAATTGCTTGCCAGTCAACCCAGCCCAGAAGTCATCCTCGCTATCCGCCCCACGCCTGCATTACAAACCCGCATGAGCGAATTGCTCGATCGCAATAAATCCGGCACTCTCTCGCGATCGGAAGAAGTCGAACTCGATCGATACTTGCTCCTAGAACATTGGGTGCGGTTAGCCAAAGCTCATGCTTACAAACACTTACAGACAGCAGCATGAGTTATGTACCAGCCACTTTGCGTCGGTTAGTGACTCAACGCGCCGGAGAACCATATTAAGGAGTGAAATGATTCTCTAAATTTTTGTTCCTCATCAAGCTGTGGCAAATTGTATCAAATTATGCTAAAATTTAACGATAAATAAAGCTTTCAGAACTAATGTCTAGACGCGATAATTTACATTTATCCCTGCGCCATACTCTCGAAAAAGATGGGTGGACAATTACGGATGACCCGTTAATCTTAGTGTTAGAACAAACGATCTTGAAACCTGATTTAGGAGCAGAAAAGTTTTTCGCAGCAGAAAAAGAAGAACGGAAAATAGCTGTGGAAATCAAAGACTTCGACTCTCCTTCAGTAATTAATGAACTGGAAAAAACGATGGGACAGCTTCAGCTTTACCAATGGGCCTTGGAGGAGCAAGATCCAAAACGGGAGTTATTTCTAGCGATCGGCAAAACCATCTATATTCGACATTTTCAAAAACCCATTTTTCAGCTAGCCGTTCAACGGAATAGAATTAACTTATTAGTTTACGAACCAGAGCAGGAGGCTATTGTTCAATGGATCGCTCACTAAATTATGCAGATATCCTGAAACAAACGCTACAAGAAGCTACACGATCGCAACCTCGCTTACAAGCGATTCAGCTTTATCCTGTCTGCGATACGGATTCAGGTCATTTCCTGATTCTCGCTACAGGCTTGGATAAGCAACGCTGGATCGACACGATTCTGTTTCACGCTCGCTTGGTCGATCGCCATGTCATCATTGAAGAAGATAACTTTGAGGAAGGGTTAACCGCTGCACTGATTGTCGCAGGTATCCAACCAGAGCATATTATGACTGGCCTTGATTATCAAAGTAGTGCTAGCCCAGTCGTGTTTCAGGCGGTGTAGCGATCGCCATTACAGAGAGAGCGATCGCCATAACTCGATCGATACAATATACCTGAAAAAAAACTTAAATATCCAGCGATACGTTCAGCATCTCTTATCTAATTTCGGCAGGATTTATTTCAATAAACCGTGCCTTGAGTATGCTTAAATAAGCTTAGACACTCGCTAACCATATTTAAACCAGTGAACTTTCAATCAGTCATTGCCACCTTAAACAAATTCTGGAGCGATCGAGGCTGCCTGATCGCCCAATCCTACGACACAGAAAAAGGTGCAGGAACCATGAATCCCCACACCTTTCTCAGAGCAATCGGCCCCGAACCTTGGTCAGTCGCCTACATCGAACCCTGTCGCCGCCCCACCGACGGACGCTACGGCGAAAATCCCAACCGCTTCCAACATTACTATCAATATCAAGTTTTAATTAAACCCTCTCCTCCCAACATCCAAGACATCTATTTAGACTCCCTCAGAGCATTAGGAATTAGCCCAGAAGACCACGACATTCGTTTCGTAGAAGATAACTGGGAATCGCCGACCCTCGGAGCTTGGGGCGTCGGCTGGGAAGTCTGGCTCGACGGCATGGAAATTACCCAATTTACCTACTTTCAACAGTGCGGTAGCATAGACTGTCGCCCCGTCTCCATTGAAATTACCTACGGACTAGAACGCCTAGCAATGTATCTCCAAGAAGTCGATGCCATGACGAAAATTCAGTGGAAAGATGGCATCACTTACGGCGACGTTCACCTGCAAGGAGAAATAGAACAGTGTACTTATAACTTTGAAGCTTCCAATCCCGAATTGCTGTTTACTCTATTTGGATTGTACGAGCAAGAAGCCGAACAATTGACAAAAAAAGGATTGGTTTTGCCTAGTCTTGATTATGTGTTAAAATGTTCTCACACTTTCAATTTACTCGATGCTAGAGGCGTGATTTCGGTAACGGAAAGAACTCGGTATATCACCAAAATTCGCAACTTGGCGCGGAGAGTTGCTCAGCTTTATTTGGAACAGCGCGAAAAGCTGGGTTTTCCTTTAGAAAAAGCTGTAAAAGTTTGAGTTTGAGTTGGATTGTGGGGCGGGCATCTTGCCTGCCTTAAGAACGGGCAAGATGCCCGTTCCACAAAGAGTGAGTTGGATTGTGGGGCGGGCATCTTGCCTGCCTTCAGAACGGGCAAGATGCCCGTTCCACAAAGAGTGAGTTGGATGGTGGGGCGGGCATCTTGCCTGCCTTCAGAACGGGCAAGATGCCCGTTCCACAAAAGTCATGTTTTTAATTAATTAAATGCCTAATTATTCGGAAAATAATACAGAAACAAATCCTCAACTGCGAATTGACGGTGTAAGCTTGAAAACACCGATCGCCTCAAGTTATTTGTTGGAAAATATCTCGTTTCAGGTACACAAGGGATCTCGCGTGGCAATTGTTGGCCCTTCAGGTGCCGGCAAAACAACGCTGTTGCGACTGCTAAATCGGCTCAGCAGTCCCACCAGCGGCTCCATTTATCTGGAAAATACAGAATATCGCCAAATACCTGCGATCGAACTCCGCAAACAAATCACCCTCATCCTGCAAGAATCCAAGCTTTTGGGAATGTCGGTGCGAGAAGCATTGGCTTATCCTTTAAAGCTGCGGGGCGTGACTTCATCAAACATTGCTGAGAGAATTAGCGGCGCGATCGAACAACTGCACATACCCCAAGAATGGCTCGATCGCAGCGAATTCCAGCTTTCCTCAGGCCAAAAACAGCTCGTGGCGATCGCCCGCGGCATCATCCTGCAACCAAAAATCTTGCTTTTAGACGAGCCAACATCCGCCCTAGACGCAGGAAAAGCCGCCCACCTTTTGCAAGTATTGACACAGCTAACAAACGGTCAAACCACAATTGTAATGGTAAACCACCAATTAGAATTAGCCGAGCAATTTAGCACGCAAATTCTGCATTTACAGCGCGGAAAGCTCATCGGAGACTCGCCCTCTCATCAAATAAATTGGGCGCAACTGCGACAAAATTTAATCCAAGCAGAAGCAGAAGCTCAACAAGAATGGTAAATAAGCTAAAAAACATTTAGTTGGCATTTTGAAAACTCTTAAAATTATTGTGGGGTGAGCATCCTGCCCGCCCCAAAGATACAGCGCACTCCGCGCCGTACAGAATCAATGAGCTCCCCCGGCACCCGCACCAGCTTTCACCTTTTTAAAACCCAAAATAGCAATCCCACTTAACAGCAAAGCAATTCCCACAAAATAAAAACAATCATTAAAAGCCATTACATAAGCTTCACGGCGGACAATATTATCAATTACCTTAATTGCCTGGTCTTTCGCCACACTTAAATCGGCACCGCGACTCACAAAATACTGAGTCATTTGATTAATTCGCTCCTGCGTTGCCGGATTGTACAAAGAAACAGATTCCCCCAACCGATTCGAGTGAAATTGCTCGCGTTGCGTCACCAAAGTTGCTAGCGCCGCAATCCCCATCGAACCTCCCATATTTCGCATCATATTAAACAAACCAGAAGCCGAACCAGCCTCGTGTCTCTCCATACCAGCAGTGGCAATAGTTGACAGCGGCACCATAATTAAAGGCTGTCCCAATGCCCTAACTAATTGCGACCAACGCAACTGATCGATACCCGTCTCGTGAGTCATGCTGGCATTCATAAAACAACTCACCGCAAACAAACTCACACCGATGCCAATCATCAGCCGCATATCAATTCGCTGCATCAATTTCGGCACCATCGGCACGATGAATAACTGCGGCACCCCAGCCCACATAATCACCTCGCCAATTTGCATGGCATTGTACTGCTGAATCTGACCTAAATACAGGGGCAAAATGTACACCGAACCGTACAATCCCACCCCCAAGGAAATATTCACAATACTAGCTAAACCGAAATTGCGGCGAGTCAGCAAGCGCAAGTTAATAAACGGTCGTTTGCGAGTTAGTTCAATCCAGAAAAAAGCGCTGAGAAATATTGCAGCAATTATGCTTAAACGCACAATAAAATCAGAACTAAACCAGTCCTTGCGGCTGCCTTCTTCTAACACGACTTGCAGGGAACCCAAGCCGATCGCCATCGAGATAATTCCCCACCAGTCGCCCTCTTTTAGCAGTTCGAGTTTCATCGGTGCGGGGGCGACGGCGTACCACACAGCAGCTAGCAGCAGCAGCCCTGGAACCAAATTGAGATAAAAGACATATTGCCAGCCGTAATTCTCAGTCAGCCACCCTCCCAATGTCGGCCCGATGGATGGTGCAAAAGTAG
>NZ_JAUBQR010000126.1:0-19689 GCF_036701385.1 Microcoleus sp. Pol12B4
CACAAAGAAAAACTCACATGGGGAAGCCACTTTCACCTATTAATGCAGCAGCGAGAACTCGGACTTCCCATTGAATTTATCATCCAACAAGACCCCGAACTGGGACGCTGTGTGGCAGCATTTATCAACGCCGCACCCGAGCTTTTCGCCCATTCAGAAAATAGCGATCGAATTTTCCGCCAAGCCGAACACCCTCGCACCCTAATTTTCCAAGACTACCTATTCACCGTTATCTATGACTTGCTAATAGCAGAACCAAACGTCGCCCAAATTCTCGACTGGAAAACCTATCCCCGTCCTCAAAAATCAAAATGGATAGCGGAAAGTTGGCAAACTCGCCTCTATTTATATGTTTTAGTAGAAACCAGCGACTATTTCCCCGAACAAGTTTCCATGACATACTGGTTTGTACAATTGCAAGGAGAAGAACCGCCACAAAAACTCACATTTTATTACAACCAAACAGAACACGATCGCACAAAAGAAGATTTAACCAACCTATTGCAGCAGCTAACCGAGTGGCGACAGCGCTATACCGAAGGTGGCGAATTCTTACCCCAAGTAGAAATTAGTTCCAATCTTTGCGATTCCTGTCAATTTGCCACTCGCTGCAACCGCACAACAGACTACACAGCTTCCTCATCCAATCTTTCCGCAGAAACTCCCACAGATTGGCTGCCAAATCTTGCTATCATTGAGGAAATGTCTATTTAATTCAAATCTTTTACTATGCCAACTATTAGTCCCCGGTGGGGGCGGGTTTATAGATATTGTGGATGTGAATGAAAGATTGTTGGTGAACCCGCCCCTACAGGAATTAATGAAATAACTTATGACAGAACTACTTCAAAATTTGCCAACTCAACCCCTATCCCAACCCCCAGCTTGGCTGATCCAAGCTGTCAGGAACCATGCACCAGAACTCCCCGGAAACTATGCCGCCGCACTTCTCTGGTATAGAGGAATTCAAAACCCCGAACAAATACCCGGTTTCTTAAATCCCCAACTTTACCAGCCAGCAAGTCCCTTTGAATTCGGACTAGAAATTAACTGGGCGGTAGAAAGAATCCAGCAAGCACGAAACAGCGCCGAAAAAGTCGCAGTTTGGGGAGACTTCGACGCCGACGGCATTACCTCAACCTCCGTACTTTGGGACGGACTGGGAGAATTTTTTGCTCAAAATGACCAACTAATTTATTACATTCCTAACCGCTTAACCGAATCTCACGGACTCAATATCACAGGAATAAACGCCTTAGCAAAATCGGGAATTAGCTTAATTATTACCTGCGACACCGGCAGTACAAACATCGCCGAAATCGAATACGCCACCAGCTTAAACATCGATACAATTGTCACCGACCATCATACATTACCTGACCATCGCCCGCCAGCTACAGCCATTATCAATCCCCGCTACTTTCCCCCAAACCACCAACTGTTTAACCTTTCAGGAGTTGGAGTAGCTTACAAATTAGTTGAAGCATTATATGACACATTACCGGATATTCCGCAGCGCCCGCTCACAGATTTATTAGAATTAGTAGCGATCGGCTTAATTGCCGATTTAGTCCAACTTACAGGAGACAGCCGCTACCTAGCACAAATCGGCATCCAACAACTGCAAAAACAAATCGCAAATCCCACCCGCCCAGGAGTTGCAAAATTGCTCGAACTGTGCAAAAGATCGGGCGATCGCCCAACCGACATTTCCTTCGGGCTCGGCCCCCGAATCAACGCCGTCAGCCGCATTCAAGGTGACGCCAGCTTCTGCGTAGAACTCCTCACCAGCCGCGACAAAAAACGCTGCGAAGAACTAGCAAACTTAACCGAAATTGCCAACTCCCGGCGCAAATCTTTACAAAAAGATGTTGCCAAAGATGCCGCCGCCAAATTAGCCAAACTCGACCTCTCAACTACTAGCGTCATCGTCCTCAGCGACCCTCAATGGCCCGTAGGAGTATTAGGATTAGTAGCGGGACAAATCGCCCAAGAATATGGCCGGCCCGTGATTTTATTCAGCACAGAAGGAAGCGAACAAATTAATGAAAATTCCCCGGAAACGCAATTTACATCCTTATTAGATTCAGAATCACCAACACTTTCCCCATCCAAAATTGCCAGGGGTTCCGCCCGTTCCGCCAATCAAATCGACCTTTACCAATTAGTCAAAGACCAAGCGCATTTATTGCACAGATTTGGCGGTCATCCCTTCGCCGCCGGATTAAGTCTCCCCGTTGAAAATATCCCTCTCTTTACCGATGCGGTAAATCAGCAACTGCGGCAACAGTACAGCACCGATAGTTTAACAGCCGCCCCCGTTCAAGCCGACCTAAAAATTACTGTCTCCGAATTAGGCAAAGACTTATTTCAAGAATTAAAATTGCTCGAACCTTGCGGCATGGGCAACCCCGCACCCAAGTTGCTGATTGAAAACTGCTGGTTTGACAATCTGTGGAATCAAAAAATTAAGGATTTGAAAGGGCAAAAAGTAGAATATATCAAAACAGAATTTACAATCCGGGATGAATCTAGCGATACGGGATTTCCCGGCATTTGGTGGGGACACAATCAAAACGAAGTTCCCCAAGGCCGCTGCGATGTTACGGTGGAACTCGATTTTAATACTTACAAATCGCGGTATGAAGTGCGCCTCGTAGCAGTGCGGGAACGCACGGAAGACAACCAAATAAATTCCCCGATTCAAATAGATTGGATTGTAGACTGGCGCAATAGAAATAACGATGAAGAGTTGTTAGCAGCCAGCACAAACTTAGAATCTCAAATGCCGATCGACAATCTAGTTTACAATTCCGAAAAGGTCGCTCGCGAAAACTCGATCGTCCTCAAAGAATGCCCCGCAAGCTGGGACGAACTGCGGATCTGGTTTCGGCAAGCACAGTACACTCAGAAAAAACTTGCGATCGCCTATACTTTACCTCCACTCGTACCCCCACAGCAAATCTGCCAACAGCTAATCGGCATCGCCAAATACCTCAGCCGCACCAAAAAACCCGTCACCAGACAGCAACTCCGCCAAAAACTCGGCATCAGCGACACATCGCTGCAACTAGGGTTCAAAACCCTAACATATCTCGGTTTCAAAATCAATTACCGCGATCGAGCTTTCCACATCACCAGACAACCCGAAACCGCACAGAAGGAAAACGCGCCCGATCAAATCCCCCAACCGTTATTAGATAGCCAATCCCTCCATTTCTCCGTGCCAAATTCCCCCATCGCCGCCCGTTTTGCAGCACAATTCCTAGCAGCAGTCTCCGAAGAACAATTCCGGCGGAAATATTTCTGTGAAGTACCCCTTTCCACCATTGTGTCGATAGCGCGAGAAACCGTTTTCCAAGAAGATTCTACAGCAAATTTTTTCTAGCTGATATCTGCCACCATTGTTAAGCATAGGCAGGATGCCAGTTCCACTCAGGAGATAAGTTTTTTTTGTGGGGCCCGCCCTCGCTACCGTCGGTGGGGCTGGCTTTTTGGCCTGTGAAGCGAGAGAGGTTTTTGTAGATGTGGCTTAACCTATTCCTGACATGGATGCAACATCTCAGTTCTAAGAAATATCTTACTTCTGAATTCATCCCGATAAAATAAGGCATAGGGCAATGGGAGTTATCCGTTGCGAGTCAGACCCAAAACTCATAACTCCTAACTCACAGGCCACAACCCAAAACTCCCCACCGCCAAACTCGATCGCCCATCTCCAATTTAAAACCCCTATGCTTCTCTGTCCTCGCTGCCAATTTGAAAATCCCAATCCAAACAAGTTTTGTCAACAGTGCGGAAATTCCCTAATTTACAAACCTTGCCACGAATGCGGTGCCCAAGTCGCTTTTAGCGCCAAAGAATGTCAAAATTGCGGCGTCACAACAGGTCAAGTGTGGCGGGCCATTATCTGCGGTCGATCGAATTTTCCAGCACTCGAGCCAGACGAGTCAACCCTACCTCCAGCCGAGTTTCCGCAAAAACCAGACATAATTCCACAAACTACATCGCCCCAAAACTCTGCTGAACCAATCACAGATGCCATTAAAACAGAAATCACCACCCCCCCCGAACCCCCAATAGCCGTCGAACCAACTTCTCCACAGCCAAGCGACGGCGAATTCAGCAGCAGAGAAATAAACCCTGTGGTAGCCGTGGGGGCGATCGTACCAGCATCCTTTCAAACAACAGAAAAAAGCTCTACTACAGCACCAGATCCCGAAATAACCGCATCTGAACAGAATTTTACAACCGCACCACAGCCTAAACAACTCCAAGAAGCAACCGAGAACCCCGACAGCCCAAACATCGCTGACACCTCCCCTCCGTCTCAAGAAGTCCCCATCCCCAATTCAGAATATTTAATACCTTCCCAGCCAGCCGGAGCTTATTTAGACACTCAGCAGCGCTACCAACTCCTAGAAACCGTGCCGCCGAGAAAACGCTCAGACACAGTAGCAGTAACAGTATTGGACTGTCAGCCGCTGGAAATGTCACCCCTCAAAGCCATGCTAGCAGCCAACTCTGCCAGCGTCGCCAGACGAACATCCCCCTATACCGCAGCAATCACAGGCAGAGAAAATTCAACCAACTCCGCCTTAGCAGAGCTTTGCCAAGGCATAGCTGAACCTTATCTGGCACTGCGCTGGCAATTCTCTCAAAACCTGCCAGTCATTCACGATAGCTGGTCAGACAACGAACAAGCAGTCCTGCTGCTAGAAGACTGCTCCCAATGGCCGCTGCTGGTAGAACGCTGGAGTCAACCCGAAACTTCCACCCAGCAAATTTTATACTGGCTGCACGAAATGACAGAACTGTGGGCTGCCCTAGAGCCCTGGCGCTGTCGGCAAAGCTTGTTGGAACTGACAAATTTGCGAGTCAACCCCGACTCTTCCTTTTCCTTGGCTTCTTTGCGGCTGCAATACCTCTATCCCGAACCCGCCGGCTCAAACCTGCAATTGGTAGATTTGGGGCAACTGTGGCAGGTGATATTTAGCCAGTCCGATCATCATCGCACTCAGTTTGGCGCCTTGCTCGAACTGCTGCAACAAATGTACAGAGGCGAGATTAACACAATTGAAGAATTGCGATCGCGCCTAGAAACAGTTCCCCTCGAACTCCAACCCGCACCTTCACCAAGCTCAACCCCGACGCGCCGACCTTTCCGCGGCCCCGACGAGTCGCCCCCCGACGTTGGCGAGGTCTTAACCCAGCCCATGCCACTCCAGATTTACAGCTTAGAAGACGCAGGCCTCACCGATGTTGGCCGCACGCGCGACCACAACGAAGACTTCTTCAGCATCTGGACTCAGCTCAACAAAATCGAAAGCTCCTACGGTCGCATTTTTCAAACCAAAGGGCTTTACATTCTCTGCGACGGCATGGGCGGACACGACAGCGGAGAAGTAGCCAGTCAACTAGCCGCTGAAACTCTCAGAGAATTCTTTCAAACCAGTTGGGAAAATCAACTACCTCCGGCAGACACCATCCGCGAGGGAGTCCTGCTAGCCAACAAAGCCATCTTTGAAATAAATCAAAAGGACGGACGCTCCGGCAGCGCCCGCATGGGTACAACTCTAGTCGCAGTCTTAGTTCAAGACACCCAATTCGCCGTTGCCCACGTCGGCGACAGCCGCCTCTACCGACTGAGAAAAGGACAAACCCTAGAAAAAATCACCTCCGACCACGAAGTAGGCCAGCGCGAAATAAAGCGCGGGATTGACCCGGAAACTGCTTATGCCCGTCCCGACGCCTATCAACTAACTCAAGCCATCGGCCCGCGAGACAGTAATTTTCTCAAGCCTGACGTGCAGTTTTTAGACTTGTGCGAAGACACCTTATTAATTTTGGCTTCCGACGGCCTGACAGATAATGATTTTTTGGAGACTCACTGGCAGAGCACTCTTGAACCCCTGTTCAATCCCCAAGCCAATCTCGACGAGGGAGTTGCCCAGTTGATTGAACAGGGCAACAAACGCAACGGTCACGACAATATCACGGCAATTATCATTCGAGCGCAGGTAGGCGCATTTCGATTTTAGAATTTGGATGCTGCCAGCTTTTTCAAAGGTGGCGCTTTTCCTCCGTGACTGCCTGGGTTAAACCTGCAATTGTTGCAGAGAAAGGAAACAGCTTCTGTCGTTTCCGGGCAAGGTTTTACTGCTCGCTCTGTTTCGAGGTATCCGGTGGTGAAACAACTTCTGTTTGAGTGTTCAAAAAGTGATTACAGACCCCTACTATTCCAGAAAATCTGTGGAGTACCAACCATTTATCCGTAGCTTTAATTTTGAGACTCTGTTCAGGTAATCTACCGGAAAAAGTTCCTTGAGAGTAAGTGGATTTATCCTATTTGAAAGAGCTTTCACTTACAAAAAGAGTTAGTGTAATGAAAAAAAATCAACTAAAATGAAGTGAGTCTGCCGGCTAGCTAATGTCAAATCTGTTTTATACTCGATCGCTATCGGGGCAAGGTGGGCATAGGTGGGAAGTGTCCGCCCTACTATATGGGGGGCTGACATCGCAATCTGCTGCTACATCAAATTTACGTAAAAGTTTAGCAATTGTTTACCTAGTTTTTGTTGTTGCAATTGTTAAATCGATCGACTGTGTTTTAAGGAGCGATAGACCCCTCACAAATTTTATGAATAATTGTTCCCAAAAAACTATTTATAAATTCATGGTTTATGGAATATTTAATCACAATCAGGATATTATCAAGGTTTAGTGAAACTCACCTGTGAAGCTCATAATTAATTTTTAATTTCTAATTTTTAAAAGCCCTACGCCCCTCATCTGTAAATTTCCGCCAACTCTCACTGCCACATCAGGGAGTTCAACCACATCAATCGAAAATGCTGCTGACTCTTTTAGATCCCGACAAACAGACCCCCCTGCAACAGTGGAGTTTCGAGAGCGAATCCATTATTCGCATCGGTCGCTCTCCTGAAAATCACGTTGTGATCCCCAATGCTCTAGTATCACGGCAGCATCTGGAATTGCAAAGAGTTAATAGCGGGAAGTCCAGCCAGTGGTACTTAGTCAATTCCGGGACAAATGGCACTTTGGTGAACGGTATTCTCATGTCTCAGGGTTGGATATCCGACGGTGCCCTGATCCAGTTGGCACGGGGCGGCCCCATTCTGCATTTCCAAGTTATTAATATTGAACTTGGCGGCAAAATTGAGGCGAACCCCAACGTCAATCTCGTGGCACCGAGGTGTACCCACGCGGGAAACCCGCCGGGGAATTTATTCTGCATCCACTGCGGCGAACCGATTAAAGTCGATCGCACGGTGCGCCACTACCAAGTGCTGCGAACTTTGGGTCAAGGCGGTATGGGGACAACGACTTTAGCCTGGGATCGAGATAAAGCGAAAGCTCAACAACCCGGAAGTTCTCCTGCAGCTTCTCTGGTAGTCCTCAAGGAAATGAATGCTGATATGGCTCAAATCGCCAAAGCTCAAGAACTGTTTGAACGTGAAGCTAAAACTCTCAAGGCCCTCCACCATCCGGGAATTCCTCAGTTTTTTGACTTTTTTGTAGAAGGGGGGAAAAAATACTTGGTGATGGAAATGCTCCACGGCGAGGATTTAGAAAAACGCATCTACAACCGCGGGCCTGTTGCTCCCCAACAAGCAATAGAGTGGATGATCCAAACCTGTGAGGTTTTGGACTACATTCACTCTCAAAAACCCCCGATCGTCCACCGGGATATTAAACCTGCTAATTTGCTGGTGCGCCACCGCGACAATTGCATTACAGTGCTGGATTTTGGCGCCGTTAAAGAAATCGGCACTCCTCCGGGCACTCGCATCGGCGTTGAAGGCTACACCGCACCAGAACAAGACCGGGGACAGCCTCTCCCTCAGTCGGATTTATATGCTATTGGACCTACTTTAATTTTTTTGCTGACGGCCCAAAGCCCTCAAAACTTTTACGGCAAAATAGCTGGAGGTTACGGGTTTAAGCTCGAAAATATTCCGACCATCGCCCCCAAGCTGCGGGAAACCATTTTGCGAACCACGGCAGCTAAGCCTGGGGCTCGCTTTCAAACTGCTCAACAATTAGCTCGAGCTTTAGCAGCTTCCCTTTAACAAAAGTCAGAAGTCAAAACTCAAAAGCCAAAAGTCAAAATTTATTAGGAAGAGAGAAGAGGGAAGAATTTAGCAACGGAAATTTATGAAAGAAAATTTACCCGATCGCCTCGAAATTTCTCTTCGACACCCAATTCCTCCGTCTCCTCTGTTATTCCTCGTCCCAAGCTTCTACAGCTATCAACTCGCTCACGGGGTCTTGCATAGAAAAATCAAACTCTAGCAATTGCTGTTTCCAGTACGGCCATTCGTCGCCGTAAAGCAGAGCAATTTTCCAAATGCTGTCTGTCGGTTTGATAATGTCAGACGTGACGAGAGAATGCACCTGACGCTGGAACTTAACCATCGGCTGTATAACCTGCTGGCTCATAATACCTCTTGAATTGTTTAAATCTTGTGTAATTACCACTTCCCAGCTCTCACTTTTTACCGCAGTTTCGCCAAGAACAGTCTCGCCAAGATACGTGTAGATTTTTGTCGGGAAGCTACATATTCAACTTGTATCTTAACAGAGTTCGTTTTGACAAGGGCCTATAAGCAGGACTGAAGAGTCAAGACCGACTTCAAAGAATTAATCATCTTTAAAATGTCCCGCTATATGCTGTCGATCGACAGTGGGAGGTTTGCCGCCTCGATTGTTTCCACATAGTGGTAGATGCAAGGGCTGCGTTCGGCTTGTTCTTGACAAGGCTGAGTTTGCGTAGGAGAAACTGCAACTACTGCGCTTTCGCTGCTACAGCGTAATTTCCGCTTTCCTGCGGGTAAACCACACTTGTTTCACCTTCGACGCTGGGTTCGCTGTGAGAGTGGGGTCTGAGCTACATAAACTGATTATAACTCTACTCACCGCAAGCGATCAAAAATTGTTGGATACTGTTAATCGCCACCCCTAAATGTCGATCGAACATTCAAAGGCCACAGCAGAGCGGGCGTACAAGCAAGTTCCCAACCCATCGTCCGTCCTCATTGAGTCAATCTAAAATCTAAAATCTAAAATCTAAAATCTAAAATTGTATGACTTGGACAAGGCGACACATTCTCACTCTGGCTGATTTTACCTCGGACGAATACGATACGGTGCTGCAAACTGCAGCCAGTTTTCGGGAGGTGCTCGGCCGCCGCACGAAGAAAGTGCCAGCCCTGCAGGGTCAAGTGGTCGCGAATTTGTTTTTTGAACCTTCTACCCGGACTCGCAATAGTTTTGAGTTGGCGGCGAAGCGGCTGTCGGCGGATACGCTAAATTTTACGCCGGGAAGTTCTTCTCTAACGAAGGGGGAGACTATTCTGGATACGGCTAAGACTTATCTGGCGATGGGAACAGATTTGATGGTAATCCGACACGAACAAGCTGGAGTTCCCAGCACGATTGCTTCGGAAATGGATCGCTTGGGATCGAGAGTCAGCGTTCTGAATGCTGGAGACGGCCAGCACGAACACCCATCGCAAGGTTTGCTAGACTTATTTACTATTTGTGCTCTGTTAGATACCGAACGTCCGCGGCTAGAACTTTTAGCGGGCAAAAAAATTGCTGTGGTGGGGGATATTTTGCATTCGCGGGTGGCCAGGTCTAATATTTGGAGTCTAACGGCTTCTGGGGCAGAGGTTCATTTGGCAGGGCCACCGACTTTGCTGCCACTGTTGTTTGCTGAGTGTGGCGATGGTAGGGAAGGCAAGTTATTTTTGCATTGGCAGCTTGAACCTGCTTTGGCTGATGCTGATTTTGTGATGACTTTGCGGCTGCAAAAGGAACGGATGAGCGACCATTTGCTGCCGAGTTTACGAGAGTACCATTCTTTGTACGGGATTACGCGCGATCGACTGAAACTCTGCAAGCCTGATGTAAAGGTGTTGCACCCTGGTCCGGTTAACCGCGGCGTGGAAATTAGTTCGGATTTGATGGACGATGCCCAGTTTAGCCTGATATCTCAGCAAGTTACCAGCGGCGTGGCGGTGCGGATGGCATTACTTTATTTAATCGGCGGCGGTAAAGTTTAGGCTGTTAGTTGTTAGTCATGAATTTCGGATATTCCATGATTTTCAAGATCGATCGCCTCTTTAAAATAATCGTTACCCGGTTTTGCCGGGTAACGATCAACACTCTTTCTAGAAATGTAAAGTGCTCTAGTTAAGAGTTAGGAAAGCCACGAGGCTTTCACCCAGCCGCCACCTTTGAGTTGGGCCCAGCCGTCTCTGTAACGACCGGTCAATTTCACATTGTCTCCATTGTATAACTTGCCGATGACATGAGAACAGCCATCGGGGCGGTGGCGGATATTCAGTCGGCCGCCGTTGGTTGCAACTTCAGCGTAGCTGTGACGGCTGTGATGGCTGCGATGGCCACAGCTTTTGTAGCAACTTGCTTGTGCTTCGCCACCGACACCCAGAACAGATAGAGCTACTGCCATACCTGCAACGCCTATCCATGCAGAATTAGGAATTTTCAAGCCCAGCTCGTCTAACGACTTGACTTGGAGTTCGGACTCTGGAGATTCATAAGCAACAAAAGAGTGGCTCAATGCTAGTGCTTCCATAGTTTCCTCGTAGTTGTTTTTAACATTTATTGGTGCAGACTCAGGTCGAAACCTCAATTAACAGCCCAAACTATTAACTTATGTTTCATAAAAGGCACATAAGGGCGTTACGGTTTTGCTTTTGCCTAGTATCCGCCAACTTGCCTCAACCCTGCACAGGTATATCATGTCATCTAAGTAGCTTTCCGGAACAAAAAAATAAATAAAGTTTACATCTGCTGTTAAAGATTTGCGCGACGAGGATTAAGTAGGAGGGCAGAATTAAACTTAACTGTGTCATTCAAAAGGGAAAAAAGTAATCGTTTGGGGGTTGAGATTGCTTGTACTGAGTTACGAATGACACTACTTATTGGGTGTATTTATTTATTGAGGTTGCTACAGCAATATCGGCAGTTAATTTTATCGAACAAGTATTTTGCTCGTCTTCAAGCACGGTATTAATTGGGTTTTGGTGAATCATATTGTAGCCGATCGCACTGGTGCAGCGATTCGCGGCGAGAACTCTAATCCCTTGCCCGTGCTACGAGATGGTCTAAAAATTAGCCTCCCTGTGTCCCGGACAAGAATGCAAGACAAATCCATCGCGACTTGATTTGTGTCAAGATCAATTAACTTATCCAGCACCACTTCTTTGGCAATGAACTCTAGCGCTGCACTTTCGATCGGCACAATTCCTCAACGCCATGAATCAGACAGCTTCGGCATTACCTTAGCGCCCTTGTCTATAGAGGAAATATACGCTTTGGCAGATGACCCCGCAAACGGAGCCGTGGTAATAATGAGCGGTACAGTCCGCAACCAAACTGACGGTCAAGCTGTAATTTCCCTAGAATATCAAGCCTACGAACCGATGGCGGTGCGAGTCTTCCAGCAAATCGCTACGGAAATCCGTCGCCAGTGGGTCGATGTCAATCGAGTCGCTATTCACCACCGCGTCGGACACTTGCAGGTGGGCGAAATCAGTGTACTGGTGGCTGTTGGCTGTCCCCATCGGGACTCGGCATTTGCAGCTTGCCAGTACGCCATAGATACGCTCAAACACAATGTACCGATTTGGAAAAAGGAACGTTGGGCTGACGGTTCTAGTAGTTGGGTTAGTATTGGAGCGTGCGAGGTTGTCGGGCATTAGTAAGCAGTCAGCAGTCATTGAGTGTCTGATGACTCAAGCCGATGGCAGTTTCCGAGTGCGGGAACCAATCGGGATCTGCTAGCGTCAAAAAGTGTGGAATGTTCGATGAGCCAATTCCACCGATGAGCGACTTTATTTCCGTGTCCTGGTCTGCGGTTGTGGCGACCGTTCAAAGAGTGCAATTGCCAGCCGAAAAACTCTCTAATTATGACTTGGTGTTGCGTTGTCAGGAAGGAAATCGACCTGAAAGCACTGCCTTTTCAGAACTGTTGAAGCGGTATCAATCCCACGTAGACAGGGTACTCTATCACTTGGCCCCTGACTGGCAAGACCGAGCAGACTTGGCTCAGGAAGTGTGGATTCGGGTCTACCGCAATATTAACCGCTTGCAAGAGCCTGTTAAATTTCGGGGCTGGCTGAGCCGCATCGCCACTAATTTGTTTTACGATGAGTTGCGGAAGCGCAAACGGGTGCGAACTCCGCTGTCGCTGGACGTACCCCGTGCTCTGGAAGATGGCGAGGTTGATTGGGAAATTCCGGCCGACAGTCCGGGGCCTGATGAAGATTTGACGACTAGAGAATTTTACGACCAGTTGCGGGTGGCGATCGCAGATTTGCCTGAAGTATTCCGCACGACAATTGTTTTAAGAGAAATTGAAGGTTTAGCCTATGAGGAAATAGCCGAAATGACCGGAGTTTCTCTGGGAACTGTCAAGTCGAGAATTGCTAGAGCTCGCCAAAGATTGCAGTTGGAATTGCAAAAATATCTCGATGGTAATTAGCAATAGTGCTTTTAGAGGTCGATCAAGAAGATTTGGTCATGTTTGCTGTCATATCAAAACTTCTCTTTTAAAATATAAATAAGCAGTAAATCAATCTAATAGCCAGGGCATCCTTCCCCAATAAAAGCAATTTTGAAATATGAATTATAACTTTGAATCGGATAAAAATCAGCATCAGCAAGGTATCGGGGATTCACTCGCTGAAAATCAAGCTAACAACAATTATCCCCAGGGAAATGTAACTACTATGATGCGCGATCGCTTTGAATTACTGAGTGCTTACCTCGATGGCGAAGTGACGGCTGCCGAACGTCGGGAAGTGGAGGAGTGGCTGACAAATGACCCCACTACGAAGCGTCTGTACTCGCGACTGCTGATGATGCAGCATAGTATTCAGGCAATGCCGGTGCCTGCTTCGGAACAATCTGCACAGGAGTTGGCGGCGAAGGTTTTGCAGCGGGTGGAACGCAAGCCGAAACGAACTTGGATTTTGGGTGGAGGTGCGATCGCAGCTTTGTTGATTGCGATGGTGTCTGGTGTCGGTGGCGGCCGCCAATGGTTTGCTCCCGAGTTTGCTCGATCTCCCATTCCTGCTGAATCTGACGGTTTGATGGTGGCTTTGAACGAGCCTCTGGTGGAGATTGTTAATCCCAACGATTTGATGCTTGGGGTGAATGCACCGATAATGGATATTCCCAAAGTTGGTGTAGCAAGACCTCAAAAGTCATTGCCAAAGGCGCAATAGGATTTCTATTTTGAGCATAAATGAAGTTGCTAAGCTCCCTAAAAAAGGGGGCTTTTGTGGTTTTTCCCAGTTTTTCAAAGTGGATATATCCTCTGACACTTTCCTGGCTTTGAATGACGTATTGTGGGGCATTGCATCTTGATATGAAAGTAGGTAGCGATTGGAATTAGAGCGGGCGATCGCACTTGTCACCGATTTTTGGCAGATTTGCGATCGGCAACAGCAATGTCTCCTCAATTTCCTGCCGCACAGCAGGAGATACATTACAACCGCTATTAAGGCAATCTACCAGCAATTTATTAGCATCGTAATACTTACTCAGCAATGACTTCTGCTGTTCGCTAAATTGCCAATCGTGACCTATATTGCGATATTTAATCATCACATTTCTTAATTGCTGAGTCCAATCTTGACCTTTAGCTTTCCACCACTCGCGCTCCATTTTCCACCACGCCTGCATTTTGTAGGTATATGTTGAATCATATAGTTGTTTTTTGAGTTGTTGTAGCGATAGCTTCAATTCAGGTTCCAAATTCAAATTCATAGTAAAGACGAGGATAGAGATCAGATTGCGAGCTGACGCAGCAGCATAAACATAGGAAATATTAAGGTCAAGTGCATAGAGCATTCCAAGATCAAGAAGAATATCAATAGTCAAATCCGAATCGCGTTCATCGTCAGAAGAAGAAGTATTGTCAGAAAAAGAAGAAGAAGTAAAGTCAAATAAAAAAAGTCTCAGAGGTGGTCTAAAGGTATGGTCAATGGCATAACCAAGGCTATGGACCAAACTTATGTCAACCTCCAAGTGAGGACTACGGTTACTAACGCGCTCTACCTCTCTACCCATATAAAAAGCGCGGATAGCTGATCGTTTATAGGGCTCATTAACGGAAATAGATTTATTTCTTATCCACATTAGAAACTGCTGTAACTGCTCATCGTCCGCGACGAGTGCATCAACTTGCTGTTTCATTAACAGCAATAAGTTATCAGCTTTTCGCAAAATCCCAACCGCGAGTAAAAAGACTTCTCGCCAACGCTTCTCGCTCAGGTGGCTGACCAGTTTTTCCAAAGCTTGTGGCTCGGAATTGTTAACTATTTCTCTAACCATGAAATACTCTTGAAATGTTAGATGAGAAAACGAATAAATTCCTCTTGCCCTCTCCACTAATAAGCCATGTTGTGCCTCGATCGCCTTCAGGACAACCTCACTATCCATTTCTAACTGAACGTGGTCATTTGTGGCATCGGGTAAGTTAGCCAGATAGTCGGCAATCACTTGTTGGATTTGATTTTTTTCAAAAAAGTAATCCCCCCGCTCAAAAGTAATAGCTGCCACAAAAGCAAGTAAATGTTTCTTGCGGCACAAATTCAAATCTCGATAAACTTCATCCCGTTGAATGCCTCTAGTTTCATCCCATTTTCTGAGCATAAGTTCCAGTCCTTCCTCATACAACTTGGCTCGGTTGGATGGGAAATCTGCTTTGGCTTGGAATACTAAACAAGTCAGATTAAGCAAAATTGGCGTTACTGCAAGTTCTCGAATTTGCTGATAGTTTTGCAGTGTCAGCGTCTCTACAAATTGAGAGGCTAAAGCTTTCCCTGCCTCCAGATTCTGGGAAAATGCTGCAAACCAATTTTTAGCAAAGGCAGCGCTTTGCTCGCAATTAAAATCCGCTACCTCAACACAGGTAAAGGCTTCGTCGTGAAATCTGTACTTAGAAGCGGCAATTCGACAGGTAATAATAAACTGATTGTTGTAATACTTTTGGACAAACTGACGAATCTGTCTGACGACTGCATCGCTATCTGATTCTGGCACTTCATCTAAGCCGTCTAATAGAATCAAACCTCTGCCTTGACTGAGTACAAATTCAGTTTGCGATCGCGCCTCAACTCCGCAACTGGCAAATTCGTCGCTGATATATTCTAATAAGTCAAGATTAGGGATTTCAGCAAAGGTTTTCAGAGGGATAAAAATCGGTATTTTGTTTGCTTCAAATTTTGCGCGATCGCACTGAATGGCGAGGTGTTTCAAAAAGGTAGTTTTACCGGAACCAGGTTTGCCGAGTACCATCAGTTTAGAGTGAGATTTCACCGCATCCAATCCTGGTACTCGTTTCTGGCGTACTTTACCTAAACCTAAGCGGTTAAAGTTATCCGCATCTGGGTTGAAGCCTCTGAGTAAATCGCTAATTTCTCCCGGCTGCCAACTGGTAATTTCCTCCAAAATGTTGACTTCAACGTAGAGCTTGCTGATATCAACGGGCTGTGCAATATCCAACAGTTGCATTTTGCTGTAAAGCTGTTGGATTTTGCTGTGGCATTTTTGCCGTATCTCTTCCACTACCGAATCAATAGGCTGTTGGCAAAAATCTCTAACCTCCCCAACCCTCCCTTGGTAAGAGGGGGCTACAGGAGGACGATCGACAATTTCTTCCCAATTCAACTGCAAAACCGTGCAAAAAGCCTTGAAAGCATTAGCTTTAATGGGTTCTCTTCCTCCTAAAAAGCGCCTCCAAGTTGGCAGCGACAGGCCATCGGCATAGGGCCCGGCCTCTGTCCAAGTTTGATCGGGTTCTAATTTTTGACTAGCTTCTACTAACCATTTGGGGTCTTCTATTGTCGAGCCCCTTTCTCTTCTAGCTTGCTTAATTTTTACTAATCCCTCCTCAGAGGCTTTGAGGGTCGTCATTATATAATTTACTTTTCTAATTGTCAATGTCAATTTTAGATCAGTTTAGCGATCGCAAACTGAGTTTGTCAAGACCCCAGCAACAAAGAGAAAATGATCCTGACAACAACTGCACGGCATACGGGAAAAGTCAGGCATAAATCATGCAAAATTAACCCTTCAGAATGCCACTCTATTGTGTCTCTAAAAATTCCCTATTAAATGATGAGAAAGGATAGCAAGATGAGCAATAATATCAATGAAATTCCATCCCGTGGCATCGGCATAAAACTTATTAGCAAAATTGCAGATAAGCTAAGCTATACACGCACTTGTGAGCATCGAAACTGTCTGTTAATTGTGAAAATTTTTCATCCAGGTATAAGACCAGCCCAGCAGAAAAATCAATCTGGTTATTTTGATCGGGTACTTAATTTTTTAAACAGGTTTAATTTGCCCGTAAAAAAAGGACCAAATCGCCACTTTTATCGGAGTTATAATCAGCCGATTAAAACTATTCACCTTCAACTAAATACTGACCTCAAGAGTGTTACACAAGTTTTATGGTGGGTCGAGCAGTTTTTTTTTTAGAGTATCTAACCATTCCCGAAGCAGTTTTGCAGCAGTGCAAACTTGCTACGATAGAAGGGTTTACCAATGCTGTTCGCCACGCTCACAAGAATCTGCCCTTCCAAACTCCTATCAACCTTGAAATAACCGTGTTTAACGAACGCCTAGAAGTCAAAATTTGGGATATGGGAGAGCCTTTTGACCTCCAAGCTAAGTTGATTGAAGAATTGCCAGTTATTTGGAGCGAGCTGGGATTTATGCTTGACTAAAGCTGTACTGTAATTGCGAACTTTCAACTGACAAGAAAAATATTTTTTTTGGTGATGACTACTGATACTACTCCCAAGATTCTGGTGGTGGATGATGACGCTTCCATCCGCACTCTAGTTCATCGTTTTTTAACTCAGAAATATCAAGTAGATTCGGCAGCAGATGGCGAGACGGCTTTAGAATTGTTTGAGAAACTAAAGCCACTGCTAGTAGTCCTCGATTGGAATTTGCCGGATACTACAGGCTATCACCTCTGCCAGGAAATGCAGCGCCGTACTAATGTTTTTGTGATCATGCTAAGCAGCCGCACAGACGAAGCTGATAAACTTAAAGTCCTGTCCGCCGGTGCCGATGATTATATCTGTAAACCCTTTGGTTTGGCCGAGTTGGCAATTCGTATAGAAGTTGTGTTGAGACGGATGAGACCTGTGACTCCATCACGTATTGTATTCGATCAATTCGCGATCGATTCAGCGCGCCGGGAAGCAACACTCAACGATCGCATTATCAAGCTAACAGCCTTGGAATTTAATATCCTGTATTTTTTGGCAAGTCATTGCGGTCAATCTTGGAGTCGCCAACAGCTAATTGAAAAAATTTGGGGGTGGAACTGCAACGACACAGCAGAAGAGAACGTTGTTAGCGTACATATCGGTCAGATTCGCAAGAAAATGATTGAAGTTGATGCTACGGGGTCGCAGTTTATTAAAACTATTCGGGGTTACGGTTACAAGTTCGATCCGCCCGATCGCACTACAATGGCAATTTCCTAAGCTCATCGGCATTAACCACCTTATTTGGTGAAAAACCTATTTTCCCACCTGCCGTCGGGCAGCCAGATGCCTCCTAGAGAACGAACGCGATCGGGTAACATGAAGTAAGCCCAAGCCGTGGCTAAAGGTTTGAGGTGTCGATCGAAGATTTCGATTTCCTGTCGCTGATATTCGTTTTGTGTCGGTGCCCGCAGCGGATGATAGTCTTCCAATCGGTCTAAATCGTCCAAAATAGCCGAGTTTGCGAAACAGAGGAGAAAACCGCAGACTGTGCCATCTCCGGCGATCATCGCAGGATAGCCGATCGGCAGCGCAAAAAGTTGACCGCGGGCGATCGCGGGGCAAGCATCCACAACTTTTCCTGCGCAGTAGCGGAGGTAGTTGCACTCCCCCGGTTTGAGTGTGCCGTATACAAAGACTTTCATCGGGTAGGGCTTAACCGCTAGTTTTTGCTAACATAGATGGCTAAGCTAATAGTTTAAGCCTCGCGGGCGATCGCGACTGCAATCTTGATAAATTTTGTTGTTTACCCTTTCTTATAATTCATGACTCTAGCAGTTAGTTTTATTGCTTTTGGACTTGGGCCTTTGTACTTGAGCTCTTTTTTGCCGTCCCTGCCCCTGGACAGCTTGTTTTCGACTCAAGGGATTATGGTGATGCTGCTGGCAGCCTATGCGGGGGCGATGTGGATGTTTCTCACCAGTGCTCCGAAGGTACACACGGTGATGGTATCGGATCTCGGACAAGCGAGGGAGTTCTATGAAGGTATGCTAAACCTGCCAGTAGCAGAAGTGCCGCTGCACTACTACTACAATTACGAGCAAACTTTGGGGACAACTGGTATCGATCCGCTGTATTTGTCGCCGAATGTGGGGAGGGCAACGACCTCTCAAACGCTGGGGAGTCCCGAGGGTTTGTGGTATCAGTTGATGAAAAATACCCAACTGCACATTATTAGCGGCGCCGGTGTAGGGGAAAAAAATCGCCCGCGTCACGTTTGTTTCGATCGCGATTGTTTGGATCAGCTATTGATGAGGGTACAAACTCGCGGAATTAGTTATAAAATTCGCCGGGAAAAGCCGCTGAATTTTTTGGTCAAGGATTACGACGGTCGCGTGATTGAAATGGCTGAGGTTAGTAATTAAGCTGACAGGCAAAAAAATTTAGATATAAAAATCCGGTTTTTTGGAGAAACCGGATTTCTAAAGTTACAAGTTTGCCAGTCATTTTTGCTATGACTTCTTCGTCTCCGTTGCCAATTAACTAAATTTTTAATTTCTACCAAACATTGTTTAAAACCGAGAAATTGATTCAAGAGGTAAAGCAGATGGGACAGACAACATTAATCGATCATTTTAATCAAGATGGATATGTTAAGTTCCGGGGGTTTTTTTCAGAAGCCGAGATGAGAAAACTGATCGAGGATATTAAAGAAGCCGATCCGAAGCACATTGACAATAATCTGAATAAAGGAAGCTTAACTTTTCACAGTCAGCTATTCCAATACAGTGAAAAAATCCAAAACTTCATCTCTCAACCCCGCCTGGTGGAACTGCTTGCACAATTCATTGGTCCAAATTTCTGGGTGCGGTGGGATCAGGCAGTAGCCAAAGGACCGGGAGCAGAAACCTTTCCTTGGCATCAGGACAATGGCTACAGCAACCTTAAGGATAATCACTACCAACTGTGGATTGCACTTACCAGAATGACCCCCGAAAATGGTGGGCTGTGGTTACAACCGGGCAGTCACAAAAAACGGCTGCCGCACAAATTTGAAGGTAACTATGCTGTGTATGATGGAACTCCTGACAGTCCACTCTTCATTGAAGCAGAAGCAGGGGATCTTGTTCTGTTTTCCTCGCTGACACTTCACAGTACCACACCTAATGTTTCGCAGGAAACCCGCTGGGCTTATGTGATTGAATATATGTCCCTCAATCACGTCGATCCTTCTCTCAAACCACCCTATTTTGTGGTTGCCCGTAACGGTAAGTCCCAGCCAGAGTTTGTTAATCTTCATACAGGTTTCCTGAACCCCTGGAATCATTTGAAATACCTTGGTTATCGCTGGGATCTCAATCAACTGTTGCCAAGCAGGCTGAAACTACTTCTAAAGAAAGCA
>NZ_JAUBQR010000127.1:0-15435 GCF_036701385.1 Microcoleus sp. Pol12B4
TAATCAGTGGTTTGACTCATTTCTATTGGTGGCCGGAGGCAAAAGCTTAATCATGGTTAATTAACCGGACATAATATTATAGGTAGATGAAATGTGGTCAATTGTCAAAAACAAGCGAAAAAAGCAATGGATCTGGATAGCTTTCGATCGAAGTACCCGTAAAATTGTTGGACTTTATATTGAAGAGCGCTCAAAAAAATCTGCGTCCATGCTCTGGCAATCTTTACCTCCTGTCTATAGACAATGTGCTGTTTGTTATACTGATTTTTGGGAATCTTATTCAGAAGTGCTACCTTTTAAAAGACATCGACCTGTAGGTAAAGAATCGGGAAAAACCAGCCATATTGAAAGACTTAATAATACTTTACGGCAGCGAATTTCTCGTTTGGTCGGTAAAACCTTGTCTTTGTCTAAAAAACTGCTTTCACCATATTGGGGCAATTTTTAACTGTGAACCTCACTATAATTTTTGCATAAGAAAAGGATATTTTTACTGTGCATGACTACCAACGCTAGTTTATGTAGAGAGCCAAAAGCTTGATTATCATTACTATGCAGGAATACCAAAATACTATTGATTATTTTGCGAAACTATAACTGAAAAAAGCTGCAACATGGTTCAGACATTCGCGGTATCGCCCTCGAAGGCATTCCAGAGGAACAGGTTAACCCCACCCCGGAAATGGCGACAATTTTGGGTCAAGCTTTTGTGAGTTGGCTGGTGCAAAAAGTCAATAAATCAGTCGCAGAATTAACGATCGCGATCGGGCGCGACAGCCGCCTATCCGGGCCAATCTTAATGCAGCCAGTCATAGCGGGTATCACCTCAGTCGGCAGCCCAGGCTACGACTTTGAAATGGCTTCAACTCCCGCCAAAAGTTTGAGCATACCTAAACAATTTTTAGAGGAGGCACAGTATGGCTCAAATACTGTGCTTGCTGCGTAAGTTCTGAATATTGCTATTTCCTTGCCGCAGCATTGGATCTGGGGTCTAAAGCGTCTCGCAGCCCGTCGCCCAAAAGATTGAAACCCAGAACAGTCAAGGTAATCAGCAAACCGGGAAACAAAATAGTCCAAGGAGAAGAAAGAGCGTATCCGCCCTTAAAAGCATCAGAAAGCATCGTCCCCAACTCAGGAACCGGCGGCTGTGCGCCCAAACCCAAAAAACCCAAACCGGCAGCTTCTAGTGTCGCCGTACCAGTCGAAAGAGTTGCTTGTACAACTAGAGGCGCGAGACTTCCCGGCAAAATGTGGCGAAAAATAATCCGCAAGTCGCTGGCGCCCAAGGCCTTGACAGCCAAAACAAATTCTTGTTCCCGCAGAGACAGCACCATACTGCGAGTTAAACGGATGTAAATCGGAATTTGCACGAGGCTGACGGCGATAATTACGCTTTGCAGGCTCGGCCCGGTGACGGTAACAACCCCGATCGCCAGTAAAATCGAAGGAAAAGCTAGCAAAATATCCGCCAAAGTGCCGATCGCAATTTCCAGCAACCCCCGAAAATACCCCGCCACCAGCCCCAAAAGCGTTCCCACAATTAAACCAGCACCCACAGAAACCAGGCTAACAAGTAAAGAGATCCCCAATCCGTGCCACACCCGCACCAACAAATCTCGCCCCAAACCGTCGGTGCCAAACCAATGTTTAGCGCTAGGAGCCACCAAGCGCGACAAATAATCTCGATCAACCGCCGAATCGTAAGGGGAAATTAGGGGTGCCAACAGTGCCGAGATCATCAGCGCTACAGTCAAAATGAAGCCGATTTTCCCCGAAGTCGATCGCCAAAATCGTTGAAAAGCTGCTGGTGGAAATACTAAGTTTTTGTTCAATCTTGGATTTTCCATCTTTTGCGGTCACCAAAAAAACTGAGGACTTGGGCAACTATTAGGATAAATTAACGATCGCGATCGCAGAAATACGTTAACAGCACTTGCTCCAGGGAGACCAAAAACTAGGTGCGTGCATTACCGTCAATATCCCATTGCATTTTTCCCCCCAAATGCCCAATGCCTGAGCTCTTCCTTAAAGACCCTTTAAGATATAGAGAACAAGATAAATATAAAAGCACAATGACATCAACCTTACTCAAAACCTCAGCTAGATCGCCCCTCAACGCCCCAACAATCCGCCATTTCCCCAACGGCCTCACCGTTATAGCCGAACACTTGCCGGTCGATGCTGTTAACCTCAGCGTGTGGCTCAATTTAGGCTCAGCCGTCGAACCAGACGACATTAACGGGATGGCTCACTTTTTAGAACACATGATTTTTAAGGGAACTCCGAGCATTCCCAGTGGCGAATTTGAGCGCGCGATCGAGCAACGCGGCGCTGTCACCAATGCTGCCACCAGCCAAGATTACACTAATTACTACATCACCACAGCTCCTAAAGATTTTGCCGAACTAGCTCCCCTGCAAGTCGATGTGTTGCTCAACGCCAGCATTCCCGACGACGCCTTCGATCGCGAAAGGCTGGTAGTCTTAGAAGAAATTAGACGATCGGAAGATAATCCCCGGCGCCGCACCTATCAGCGATCAATGGAATTAGCGTTTGAAGTCCTGCCCTACAAGCGACCGGTACTCGGCCCGACTGGCGTAATCGAACAGTTGACAGCGCAACAAATGCGGGATTTCCACAGCAGCAGATATCACCCAGGGGCCATGACAGCCGTAGCTGTAGGCAATTTGCCAGTCGAGCAACTAATAGAAATTGTCGCAGACAGTTTTGCAGCAAAAAGTACAGCACAAAACAACAACATAAATGTGCCTGCTGTCGGCAACTTTCACCCAGAACCCCAAATCCTGAACTACGGCCAAGAATCGCCGTTTACAGAAACAGTCCGCCGCGAATTTGTAGACTCTGCCCTTCAGCAAGCCCGACTGATCGTGATGTGGCGAGTGCCAGGTTTCATGGAAATGTCGGAAACTTATGCCCTCGACGTTTTGGCGACAATATTGGGTCACGGCCGCACAACTCGCTTGGTTCAGGACTTGCGGGAAGAAAAAGGGCTAGTCTCATCAATTTCGGTCAGCAACATGACTCAGCGACTTGGCGGTGTATTCTCAATTTCCGCTCAACTACCGACAGAAAACTTGGCAGCAGTGGAAGCTGCCATCGTCCAACACATCCGCACTCTCCAAACCGAACTGGTGACAGATGCCGAAATTTCCCGCATCCGCACTCAAGTAGCAAATCGGTTTATCTTTGGTAACGAAACTCCGAGCGATCGAGCAAATTTGTACGGTTACTATCAGTCGATGGTAGGAGATATCGCTCCCGCCCTCAACTATTCCGCCTGCATCCAAGCTCAGACTGCTGAGGATCTCCGAGAAGCCGCCGTCAAATATCTGTCTCCCGACGCGATGGGTGTTGTGGTAATTCGTCCCGACGAAGCATAAATTGGACATCGCCTCAACAGGGCAATTCTCCCATCCCTCTGCTTTTGAGCCATCCAACGGCATTCGGCATTCGGCAGAAACAATGTCAACGCGCACGAGGGATTTTTAGTCAATAGTGCGTGAAATTCGATCGACCCGCGCCTTGAAGGTTTTGTGTCAAATAATTAATATGAAGCCTTTAAGGTACGGGCTATCGGCAAAATTACCGTAATTTTATGAGACGAGAAACTGGGAATTATTGACGAGTCAGCAATTTAGTCTAGGGAAACCGGATCGATCGGCGATCGTAATTCTAAAATCGTAATTCTAAAATCTAAAATCTAAAATCTAAAATCGATTGCTCGGTAAAATTACCGTAATTTTATGAGACGATAAACTGGGAATTATGGACGAGCAAGCAATTTAGTCTAGGGAAACCGGATTTATCGGCGATCGTAATTCTAAAATCTAAAATCTAAAATCTAGAATCTAAAATCGATTGACAGGGGCACGCAAGCATGAAATTACAAAACTTTCTCCACTCAAAAATTAGGTACGATGCCAAAGCAATTGCTGCAGACGACGAACTCAGTGGCCAAATTCAAAGCCGCCTCATTGACCTGGGTTTACTGAAACCTCCCGTAGACGCAATTTTTGGTCCTCTCTCTACCGCCACACTCCACCGATTTCAAACTCTGATGAAGTGCGGCGAACCGGGTTTTTTGGGAGCAGTCACAGCCAAAAAGCTGATCGAAACCAAACCAGAGGACATTCCCACAAATCCCCTGATCCTGAAAACCCTTAGAGACACCATTTTTAAATCAAAACCGCTGGCATCTTCTCAACTTCAGGACTCGGAAAAACAAGTAATACCAGCCGGAAAAGAGTTTGAGATCCTGGCTTTTGCTCCGGCTCGCGGTCACATCAGAGTTGCTCTGCGCAACGACTCTTTCAAAGGTTCAGGGATTTGGTATGTTTTCGGAGCACACGCTCAAATTAGTCAAGACAGCGTTCTGTTTTTTCCGAAACCAAATCCCCCAACGGTCAGGCTTGGCATTCCTTATAAATCGCAAATGGATAACTTGAACAATCCTACAGGTTCTTGCAATGTAACTTCATTAGCGATGTGTATGGACTTTTTGAAGGTGCCACGGCGCAAACAAACTGGGCAATATGAAGACGAACTTTACGAATATGCGATCGCCAAAGGTTACAGTCGCTGGGACCCCTACGATTTAGCAAAGATTGTTAGAGATTACGGCGCTCAAGATTTCTTTACCGAGAATGCAACTGTTGATGACGTTCAAGATTGGCTCGCCAGCGGAAATCCCGCTGTCATCCACGGATACTTCACGTCTTTCGGTCACATTATAGTGGCATCAGGCTACGACAGCGAGGGATTCTTTGTTCACGATCCCTATGGTGAGTGGTTCCGAAGTGGCTACGATACAAGTGTCAGCGGTGCTTACTTGCACTATACTTACCGCTTAATCCGCAGCCTCTGTATGCCTGACGGGAATTTTTGGGTTCATTTTATCTCAAATCATTGTTAAGAGTCATTAGCCATTAGTCAGTAGTCATTAGCTAAGAGATAAGTTGCATCTGGAATTATGCGGCGATTCAAATCGCTTAAGAGTCAAACGAAGTCCGAGCAGAGGGAGGCTAAAGAGTAGAAGGGTTATGAAAGCTAGATTTGGTATTAGCCATATTTTCTATCACTAATGACTGCTGACTAATGACTAATGACTCTGAATTTTCATACTCAAATCCAGCCAAGTCGATCGCGTAATCGGAGCACTGGTAGAAATATAGTCCACTCCGGTTTCCGCTACACTTCTAATTGTTTCTAAAGTAACATTGCCGGAAGCTTCAATTTTTACCCGATCGCTCTTTTGGCGAATTAGTGCCACAGCCTGCCGCATCAAATCAAAGGACATATTATCTAACATGATAATATCGGCTTTGTGCTGCAAAGCTGCCTCTACTTCGGCGAGAGTTTCCGTTTCGACTTCGATTGTCAGCGGATAGGGGATAGAATTGCGAATTAGGGCGATCGCCTCTGCAATTCCCCCAGCCGCCGCAATGTGATTGTCTTTAATCATCACCGCGTCATCTAATCCCATCCGGTGATTGCAAGCACCGCCGACTTGAGTTGCGTATTTTTCCAACAATCTCAATCCCGGCGTTGTCTTGCGTGTATCCACCAATTGCACAGGCAAATCGGCAATTTTGTCAACATATTTCTGAGTTAAAGTAGCGATGCCGCTCAAACGCATTGCCAAGTTTAAAGCTACTCTTTCTCCAGTTAGCAGCGCATCGAAATTACCGGAAATCTCGGCGATTACTTCTCCTTTTTCGCACAGTTTCCCTTCTGGTACTTGGGAGATGAAACTGAGGCCGCTGTCTAAAAGTTTAAATGTGCGATCGGCAATTGGCAATCCGGCAATGACTCCAGCTTCTTTGACAATCCATTTAGCAGTACCCTGGATGCTGTTTGCGGGAAATAAGGCTGATGTTGTGCGATCGCCCCTACCGATATCTTCTAGTAGCCAGTTGTGCAATAGGGAGTCTAAAACTATCCAAGGCGGTAATATTGCTGTCATATTTTTGTCGGTTGTTATATCAAGATGATATCTACTAGGAAGAATAGTCGATCGGGTAATTTTAGGCAAGTTGCAAAATAATCTGACCACGCGGATGTCCTTGTTGGCTTAATTACAGTTTGCTCAACAGGCGCAGTTTTGTAGTCAATCACCTGTTGACAAAGTTGGGTGTCGCTGATTTAATAGAGTGAGTTTGCTTTGTCGCAAGGAAAATTAGGGCCAAAGAAACAAGCTCATCTGATTTATGAGCAAGCAGAGGCTTTGGGGTGGGCCACTAGGGCTAAGGGTAAGTTTGCTAGTAAATTTGGAAGTAACGAACTTGATAAATTAGAGTTCGGATTTGATTATTTCGCCTAAAAACTGCATTCAAGCTACAAATACTCAGTTATGACTCACCTAAATATTTCTCCTCTCAACCGTCGCTCTTTTCTTAGTTATGTTGCTTTAGGTACTTTGGGTTTATTGACAAAAGACTTGCTTGATCCAGCTAGCGCTATGGCTGATAGCGAGGGATTAGGCAAAAATTTCTCTACCTTGGAGAACTATCATATTTTTGTTCCTTATACCACAGCCCGAGTAGGAGGAAAGCAAACTTTTACTTTGCGATCTGGAGAACCTTGTCAGGTAGCAATTCCCTCCAAAACCCAAGATAGCCAAGAGATTACCATCAAAGGGCGCGGTCAAGACGGTAAAGATATTACTGTAGTTTTGCATACCTTATACGATAGACAACTCGGAATAAAAGAGGAAATTTATCAAGAAATTGACAAAAATACGCAATTTATCGAAGAAGCAAGCAAAGCGAAATGCAAATTTGTTTATGAGCAAATCGAGGATGGTGAGTATATTAACGATGTGATTGGCTTGGATTTGCTTGATTATGTGATCTCCTCCTCAAAGCTAGACAAAAAAATTAAAGAGCGTTACGAAATCGCCAGTAACAATTCGCGCTTACTAGGAACTGAGCAAGCCATTGAAATGGCATTAAGTCAATCTAAACTAACTGAAGCAGAAAAGAAACTAATTAGAGGGACTTTTGCCTCCGTCCGTGCCGGCGAACCGGTTCCTGACTTTAAGGCGCTCACAGATATTGACTCAATTGTTGCCGCGTCGGCACTGCCTTTAGAAATCAAGCAGAAACACTTTTTAGCCAGTACCAATTCAACAGCCTTAACAGTGGACTTCATTCTTGTCAAACTGATCGAGGAAAACGAAAAATTAACTCCCGCTCAACCGAAAAATTACCTGTCAATTTATCAGCAGGTACGTGCTGGAAAAAGAGTAGAAGATGCCGCAACTTTAAAATCCCTAGACTCATTCATCAGTAATGCTGAAATTCCCGAAAATGCTAAAGTTGTTTACTCAATAGCAAGGACACAGAATTTAGAGAATCAAGTTGATTCTGGTAAAATAATTTATGATTTTGTCCAAGCTGTTGTAGAATTCCAAGAACTGATCGATGATGCTAAAGATGCTAAAGATGCTGCTAAAAAAGCAGGAGCAGCAATTGTTCCACTAGCTACGAAAATACTAAGTCTACTTGGAGTAGAAACAGCAACAGGTGTCACTATTAGCAGTTTATCTGGGGCGGCTGCAACCAACGCGACTTTAGCTGTTTTAGGTGGTGGTTCTGTCGCGGCTGGTGGTTTAGGAATGCTGGGTGGTTTAGCAGTAGTAACAGGAGGAGCCGCGCTAATAGGAGCCGCAGGAATACTGTCTATTGCGTTAGGTTCAGAAATCGATAGCGAAGACCAAAAAAATCTGGGAATTGCAATTGGTACAGGAACAATCGCCGGTACTGCAACTGTTTTAGCTGTTTGGACTGCTGCGACTGCTTTGGAAGTAGCCGGTACATTGTCTGGTGCTGCTGCTATTACTGCCACTATTTCGGCTCTTGGGGGACTCGGTTTAATCACGGGTGGTACTGGTCTTGTTGCAGGGGGTACAGCAATTGTGATTTGGTCAGTGTTCAAATCTGGAAAGACACGCGATTCATCGGAGCTGCACCTGTTAGAAACTCGGAGTTACACCTATGCTGAAGATATCATTGCGGATGATTTAGGAGAATTTTTACAAAAGAATGTAAGTCCAAAAAATGGCATTAAAGATGGAATTTCTGCTCCTAATATTCCAGTAGATAAACTATCCAAAGCGCTGTCTTCATGGCTATCTCTTGACTCTGGAGAAAAAGTAATCGCTTTGATAGACAACAGTTTTTTTAAGGATGCAAAAGAGGGGGTTGTATTTACAAACGCAAAAATAGCTTGGAAAATAATTCTTTCAGATGCTCATGCCATTAACTATGAAAATTTAGCAAAATTTGTCAAGACGGAAAGCAAATTAACTTCACTGCTATCTGACGCGAAGCAGAAACAGGAGTTGTCTAACTTGAAAAAGGTAGTAGATATTTTGTCAGACGATAAATATTCTACCAATTTATCTAAGTTGCAAGAGTTAGTAACTCTAGTGGGGAGTGACAAAAACTTATCGGATCTGGTTTCTAATGAGAAGTATAAAAACAAGTTGCCACAATTAAAAAATGCAGTAGCTATTTTATCAGACGAGAAGTACAGTCAGAACTTATCTAAGTTGAAAGATGTTGTAGAGGTCTTATCTAATGAACCCGATGTAGTAAAATTTTTCTCGTCGCAATTAGTGTCACTGTTATCTGACGAGAACTATACCAATGACTTGTCTAGGTTAAAAGAATTAGTAGATAGGTTTCAAAATGAATCTGACAAGGACAATTTCACTAAATTGCTTCGACAAATTGGTCAAAAATATAGCACAGTTTAGGTAGCAACTTTGGCCCGCGATTCTGGCTATGAAGAAGGCGGAAGGCGATCGCCCACTATTGACTGCTAAAATTAAGGGCGATCGCTTGTTATGATTGTATTAAAATAAAAACGACTGGAATGGGCAATTATTATGACTATTCCTGATATTACGATCGCCCTTATTGCACCAACTTCCCCAATCATTTTTGCCCGAAATCAATGACTTCCTCGACTTTGTGATGCACAAGCACCAAAATAGAATAGCTGAACCCAAAGTCCCACACGATATTGCTAAAGCTTGGGCAAAATGGTTTGAGGAGGTCGATCGCTACTTACAACAAAATTGTGTGTACCGCATATAAATGGAATATGCTGTATCTACTTCAATCTCCTCCAAAGCTGGTTGAAGATGTTTCCGATTCCGCAATTATCTTTGGGATTTCCTAGGCTGATTTCTTTGATGAATTTCTTTCCCATTCCTATTTCTCAAACGAATTTTACCCCTGATTACCTATTTTCCTCTGCTTATAGTGACAGAAGAGCGCTAATCCGGCTATCTTGTATATTCCTAAAAATTGCGGTGTTTGAAAGGTTTAGGCTGCGTTTCTCTCTCGAAAGCGTACTGGCATTCGATCTGACGGATAAATTAACAGGTTTTGCTGTAATTGTTCGAGAGAAGAACGACCGTTGACTAGCTCCCAATCGAAGTGGCGCACCAATAATGCTAACATCATCGTTCCTTCCAGCATTGATAGATGCTCTCCTAAACAACGATGCGAGCCTGAGCCAAAGTCTATCATTGGCAGTGAACTTGTTTCCTTATTCTTGTCTAACCAACGTTCCGGCAGAAATTCCTCTGGATGAGCATAAACTTCTGGATCTCTTCCGGCTGCAAGCATTGACCAGGACACTCTCGTCCCACGCGGAATCACTGTACCCTCAATCATAGTATCCCGTTGAGCCTCTAATGTAGTTGAGCCGGAGGCAACTGAATAAAGCCGCAGTGTTTCTTTGATAATGGCACGAATATAAGCTAATTCTTTGAGGTTTTCTAGGTTAATCTCGCTTTGTTTTTGCCAAGCTTGGTCAACGATATCTCGTGCTTGTTGAAATACTCTTGGATTTAAGCTCAATTCGCCAAGTGCAAAGGATAAAGTATGGGCTGTGGTGTCAGTCCCAGCTATTAAGAGTTCAATCGATTCTGATATTAAGGTTTCGCGATCATATTTGGGTTCTTTAGCCGCGATTTTGACTAGCATTGATTCCCTAAACAAACTACTGACTTGTGGGAAATCAGTTTGATTTTGTTCTCTCATCTGTAAAGCTAAGTCTACGCGGGGAGTAAGGAATTCCGTTAAATATCGCCTTGCTGCCCAATAATCCCGTGAATTCTGAGTTGGCAAGTATTTCATCCATATTTTCTCCCCTGTAGCTTGTCGCAGGAATCGATAACCTACAACAGACATCGCTTCGTACACATTGCTAACTTCCAGGGGAGGTCCTTCCTGACTGGTACTATTTCTATCTACAGGAATACCTAGTACAAGAGAGGATATCACCCTCATTGTTAGTTCCACAAACAGAGGATCTACTTCCACTTCTTTTGGGGGTGCAACTTGTTTGACCGTCTCAATGACTTGTTCACAAGCTTGGCTAATTATTTCCAGATATTTGGAAAGATTGCTCGAACTAAATTCCGGATTCCAAGCCTTGCGTCGCCACTGCCACTCGGTTCCCGTTTCTCCGAGCATAATAGAACCACTGATATCGTTCCATGCTTCGCGTAATTGCTTGGGTCTAATTAAGCTACCATCTCTCATTCCATTAATAATGGTATCTTCAATTACTTTTGGTTTACTTAAAATCACAACTGGAATCCTGCCATTCCAGATGACATACATCGGGCCTAGCTGCTGGCTCCAATCAAAGGATTGCTGAAATAATTTCTTCTGTTTTACTGCGGTTAATATTTGTGGCAGATTTCCTAATACCCAGTATTGGGGAGGCGAAGGGAGTGATTTTAGCGATTTATACCTTTCCTTTTCTTTCCACCATCGCCAACTCAGTACAGAGGCTATGCTAGTAACGCCTAATACTATTCCTAAATATGAGAAAAAGTCAGAAGAACTATTTATTTGAGAAGTAATGCTTTGAAACATAAATCTGCCCAAGTCCATAGTTTTTTATTACCCATATACTACCTTGAAATGGAGATTAAGTAAGTCAACTTAATTAAATATAAAACGTTCGACTTGGTAATTGCCTGATGTGGCTCTAGCATTAAGTCCTTTAATGATGGCCTGGGATAATTCGTACTCGTCTTCAAATACGCAACAAGCTCTGGACTTACGCACTTGTCATATTATAAACATCTGTAACTCCCCAAAAAACTAAAGCCCTTTTCCGTTGTTGCGGGAAAAGAGCTTTAATTTATTATTAACCTGGCACTGAGCTATTTTACCGGGCAGTGACCCGCCGAGTATCTTCGCCATAGCAACGTTTAACAACCGAGTTCGGGATGGATCGGAGTGGTTCCATTACATCATAAGCACCAGGAAAGCTTTGAAAACTTTTAATCCTGTGTCTGCGTTCAGTTTGATGCGCTGCATCTCTTTCGCTCGACTTAATTACCTTATCAAGTTTCCCCCTGTCTGTCAACCCCTTTGTCAAAAGTTTTTTGTGAGCGCCCGAAACAGCCCCCAATAGCCGAGTTTGACGTATTATTTGCCAGTGTTGCCGATCGACCTTTAACTCACAAGTCCAAAAACGCCGCCGCGGTTCCCTGTTCTCTGCGAATCTTCCCGTCCTTTACAAACCAGGCCACAACCTGCTTAACTGTTAATTGTTCGATCCCGATCTGGGCTTCTGTCGCAATTTGCCTCAAAGGCCGCAAGGACGCCACCACCAAATTTGTAAAAAAGTTTTCAAAACTAGCATCAAGTTCCATCGACCCTTTAATACTCTCATCATTCTTAATCCAATCCATCACCTGCCCATTAGTCACTTCAGCCACCGGCAAACCAGTCTCCCCAGCAATTTGCTTGAGCACCCTCAAAGCATAAATTGCCACTCGTGCCGAAAACTTTTCCTTTGACGACAGCAGCGCCATATCAACTTCCGCACACTCTTCCGGCTTTAAAAAATCTGCTAGCGGTTCCATAGTTATTAGTTACTTGTTATTTGTTTATTTGTTATTGGTAATCGGTAAAAACATCTATGCGTGTATCGGTGTCAAAAGCCGTATCGTGCTGTTGGTAATCGGTAAAAGCAAAAAACACCCATCCGTGTATCCGTGTCAAAATCCGTGTAGTGCTGTCGGTAATTGGTAAAAGCAAAAAACACCCATCCGTGTATCCGTGTCAAAATCCGTGTAATGCCTTCCCTCATCCTTCTTCCTTCTTCCTTCTTCCTTCTTCCTTCCTTCTTGCAATCAAATAACCGCAGCGGTGTTCCCCATTTATAATCCAGTGAGTCCGCTCCACAGTACAGTCCGGCAACACCCCCGCAAACATTTCCAACTCATTGCCACACACACTCGGAAAAGTTTCAGCAACATTAGAAATCGCGCAGTTGTGTTCCATCAACACAAATCGATCGCCCTTAACGTTGCGATCGCACATCCCAACCTCTACAGATTCTACAGGATAACACTCAGCCATATAACCTTCAGCCCTGCGGAGTTCCACCAACTTAGTCACCCGCTCTTCCAGCGAACCTGCACCCACTAGCCGCCGGTAGTCCATAGCCTTGCGCTGCCACTGTTTTCGCAAGATAGTAATCACTTGCTCGCGGCCGACGGTTTCCGCCAACGTATCCAGGAAAGAGACTGCAAAATCACCGTAACGATTCGGGAATCGATCGCGCCCCTGACTGGTAAGCTCATAAATGTGCTGCGGCCGCCCCATCCCAGCCTGAACCGACTGATACTGAATCAGCCCCTCCGCTTCCAAATCCTTCAAATGACGGCGAATCGCCTGCGGACTGATATCCAAAGACTCCGCCAACTCAAGAGCCGTCCCCTGCCCCCCCTTGAGCAAATATTGCAGGATGTCTTGTTTCGTGGAAGTCTGCTGAGTAGTCTCCATCATCTTCACAAAAAATTATTAATTTGACTTTGACAATATCACTGTTGTTAATGTAGCTTAAAATATACTAAAGCAACAAATCTGTTGTTTAACTTCCCAGAGCAGCGCCCAGAACTCGCCGGGCCCCCGACAGTTCCACGTCTGCCATCTTTGAGAGACATATCCAGAACACTCGAAAGCGCAAAATTAATGAGCTCTACAGTCACAACCCTAGTCAACCAGCCCTATAAATACGGTTTCGTCACCGACATCGAGTCAGACACCATCCCCCGTGGCTTGAGCGAAGATGTAGTCCGCCTGATTTCCGCCAAGAAAAACGAACCGGAATTCATGCTGCAATTCCGCCTCAAAGCATACCGGAAGTGGCTGACAATGACCGAGCCCACCTGGCCCCACGTCAACTATCCCGCGATCGACTACCAACAAATTATCTACTATTCCGCGCCCAAACAAAAGCCCAAAAAGCTCAACAGTTTGGATGAAGTTGACCCGACACTGTTAGAAACCTTTGAGAAATTAGGAATTCCCCTCTCCGAGCAAAAGCGCCTCGGAAATGTCGCAGTTGACGCCGTTTTCGACAGCGTTTCAATTGCCACAACATTTAGAGAAAAGTTAGCCAAAGATGGTGTTATTTTCTGTTCCATTTCAGAAGCCGTCAAAGATTATCCCGAACTAATAGAAAAATATCTCGGCAGCGTCGTACCAGTCGGGGACAACTTTTTCGCAGCCCTCAACTCCGCCGTATTCAGCGACGGTTCCTTTGTTTACATTCCCAAAGGCGTCAAATGCCCGATGGAATTGTCAACCTATTTCCGCATCAACAACGGAGATTCCGGCCAGTTTGAGCGCACTTTAATTGTCGCAGAAGAAAACAGTTCTGTGTCTTACCTAGAAGGCTGCACCGCGCCGATGTTTGACACCAATCAACTGCACGCCGCCGTCGTGGAATTGGTAACAATGGACAATGCCGATATCAAATACTCCACAGTGCAAAACTGGTACGCTGGTGACGCCAACGGCAAAGGCGGTATTTACAACTTCGTGACGAAACGCGGTTTGTGTCAAGGAGTCAATTCTAAGATTTCTTGGACACAAGTAGAAACCGGTTCCGCGATCACTTGGAAATATCCCAGTTGCGTTTTAGTCGGCGACAATTCGGTGGGCGAATTCTACTCGGTAGCGTTGACAAACAACAAACAGCAAGCTGACACCGGAACCAAAATGATCCACGTTGGCAAAAACACTCGCAGCACGATTATTTCTAAGGGCATTTCTGCGGGAAATTCATCTAATAGCTATCGCGGCTTGGTAAAAATGGGGCCGAACGCTAAAGGCTCTCGCAATTACTCTCAGTGTGATTCCATGCTGATTGGCGACAACGCTCAAGCGAATACTTTCCCTTATATTCAAGTGCAGAATCATACTGCTAAAGTGGAACACGAAGCTTCTACTTCTAAGATTGGGGAAGAGCAATTGTTCTTCTTCGCACAGCGGGGAATTTCCGCAGAAAATGCTATTTCCATGATGATTAGCGGTTTCTGTAAAGATGTTTTCAATCAGTTACCGATGGAATTTGCGGCGGAAGCTGATAAGCTGTTGAGTCTGAAACTGGAAGGAAGTGTCGGATAATTTTCGCGGCCGATAAACCCTTCCAGGCCGAGTCCATCGGTGACAACTTAAGCTCCCCGTCCGCCAGGAAATGAATTCCTTGGCTAATAGCTAAACTCCTCTAAACAGGACTAATGAGTTTAAAATTTTCTTCTCAGTCCTCTTCAGAGGACTTTAGCTTTGAGACAGGGAATTCATTCCCTGGCGGACTATCGGTTTAACGTTAAATTGTCACCAATGGGTACAGCCTAGGAACGAGAAGAAAAAACTGTAAAGTGCATTGAGGCAAAGGAAAAAAATAGATGATTGTTGAAAATAGTCAAGTGGTGCTATCCGTCCGCGATTTAACTGCGAATGTGGAAGATACCCAAATCCTTAAGGGTTTGAATCTGGAAATTAAATCGGGTGAAATTCACGCGATTATGGGCCCCAACGGCTCCGGAAAAAGCACTTTATCCAAGATATTAGCGGGCCATCCTGCTTATACAGTAACGGGTGGAGAAGTTACTTTTCTGGGGCAGAACCTGCTGGAGTTACCGCCGGAAGAACGCTCTTTGGCTGGCGTTTTCCTTGCATTCCAATATCCTTTAGAAATTCCCGGCGTTAGCAATCTGGATTTCTTGCGCGTGGCTTACAACTCTCACCGCAAACATCGCGGGTTGGAAGAATTGGATGCTTTTGATTTCCAAGATTTAATCGAGGATAAGCTGGATATTGTCAAGATGAATGATTCTTTTTTAGGCCGCAGCGTTAATGAGGGTTTTTCCGGTGGCGAGAAAAAGCGGAATGAGATTTTGCAAATGGCGTTGTTGGAACCGAAGTTAGCTATTTTAGACGAGACTGATTCGGGTTTGGATATCGATGCTCTCAAGATTGTCGCCGGCGGTGTGAATCAGTTGTCAAATGCTGAAAATTCGATGTTGGTGATTACTCACTATCAGCGGTTGCTGAATTACATTATTCCTGATTTTATTCACGTCAT
>NZ_JAUBQR010000127.1:15535-19578 GCF_036701385.1 Microcoleus sp. Pol12B4
GCTGAAAATTCGATGTTGGTGATTACTCACTATCAGCGGTTGCTGAATTACATTATTCCTGATTTTATTCACGTCATGGAAGCGGGCAGAATTATCTTGACTGGCCCGAAAGAGTTGGCGCTGGAATTGGAAGAGCGCGGTTATGACTGGGTTGTGGAAGAGGAAGCAGCAGGAGTAGGCGCGCGATGATGAATACGCAAGTTGCTAGTAGGGAAATGTTTTTGACGGATTTGGTGAATCAGTGCGGCAAGTTGGGCGCAACTAATAACGAAAGTTCTGCTTACGGGTTGCAGGATTTGCGGGATGCGGCGACTCAATACGTGCTTTCTTCGAGTTTTCCGACGGTGAAGGATGAAGAATGGCGCTTTACTGATTTGTCGGCGGTGTTGCAAATTCCTTTTCATATACCCCAGAGCAATCAGTCAACAGTTAAGCTGGCTGATATCATTATGCCAGTGAAAAACAAGGCAGATTTACCATTAAGATTGGTGTTTGTCAACGGGTTTTATGCGCCGGATTTGTCAACGGTGGAGTCGTCGGTTTTTCCCAATTTGCCGTTAGCGGAGCCCTCGAAGAGGATCGACTTTTACGCAGGTAATCTATCCAATGTACCCGAAAAATATCAAGGGCGCATCAGCGATGTTTTGAGCAAGCACAGACAGCAAACTGAGGTGTTTACCGCGCTGAATACTGTGGGTTTGACGGATTCTGCGGTGGTGTTCGTACCGGCCAATATGTCGATCGACCTTCCGATTCACTTGCTGTTCCTGACAGCGCCCGGTGCATCTCCCACGATGTCCCAACCGCACTGCTTGGTCATAGCTGAGCCTGGAAGCAATGTCACGCTGGTTGAGGATTACGCAACTATCGGTAATGTCGCTGCATTTACGAATGCTGTAACCGATGTTGTTGTCGGCGAAAACGCCACTGTGAATCACGTTCGGCTGCAGCGGGAAGGTGGGGAGGTTGTTCATATCGGCAAAAGTGCGATCGAACAATCTCGCAACAGCCGTTATACTTGTCATGCTATCAGCTTGGGAGGCAAAATATCGCGGCACAATTTAGAAGTATTTCAGCGCGGCGAAGCCACGGAAACAACTTTAAACGGCTTAAGCGTAGCCTTTGGGGAACAGTTATCAGACACTCACAGTTTAATCGATTTCAATCACCCTCACGGTACAAGTCGCCAATTGCACAAGTGCATTGTTGGCAACAAAGCTCGTGCTGTATTTAACGGCAAAGTTTTCGTTCGTAAAGCCGCCCAATTGACAGATGCCGGACAATTGAGCCGGAATTTGTTGCTGTCGCCGAGAGCTCGCGTAGACACTAAACCGCAGTTGGAAATTGTCGCCGACAACGTTAAATGTTCCCACGGTGCAACTGTCAGTCAATTAGAAGATGATGAACTTTTCTATTTGCAAAGTCGCGGTTTGGATTTAGAAAGAAGTCGCTATTTGCTAATTGATGCTTTTGCGGCGGAAATGCTCAATCAATTACCGATTCTTGGGGTTGCGAAAATGCTTTCTACCTGCGTGGCCCTCCAAGGATAACTCATACAAATGAGGATACAGAGGACACAGCATTGCTGTGTCCCTACAACATCTTGCACCATTTTTAACAGCCTATAGGGGCGGGTTTCACGAATAATAATTGCCTAAAACCAACAATCTCGTAAACCCGCCCCCACCCAACGACAAATCACTAACTTCAAAAAATATGACACTTATTCAAGAAAAAACACTTGCATCAAAAGTTCGTGGCGACTTCCCAATTTTGAATGAAAAAGTTAACGGTAAACCGCTAGTTTATTTAGACAATGCAGCTACTTCTCAAAAACCCCTAGCTGTGCTCAACGCTTGGCGCGACTACTACGAGAAATATAATGCAAATGTGCACCGCGGCGCTCACACTCTCAGCGCCAAAGCGACTGATGCTTACGAAGGTGCGAGAGACAAAGTTGCGGCCTTTGTAAATGCGGCGTCGCGGCAAGAAATTGTTTACACTCGCAACGCCACCGAAGCGATTAATTTGGTTGCTTATTCTTGGGGCTTGAGCAATCTGCAAGCCGGAGATGAAATTATCCTGTCGGTAATGGAACACCACAGCAATCTCGTTCCCTGGCAAATGATTGCTCAAAGAACCGGTGCGGTGCTGAAATTTGTCGAGTTAACGGAAACTAACGAGTTTGATGTGGAACAGTTTAAAACGCTGATTTCTCATAAAACTAAATTGGTGTCAACGGTTCACGTTTCTAATACTTTGGGCTGCATCAGTCCAGTCAAAGAAATTTGCAAAATTGCCCACAGTTTCGGCGCAAGAGTTTTAATAGATGCTTGCCAAAGCGTGCCGCACATGATAGTAGACGTGCAAGCAATAGATTGCGATTGGCTGGTTGCTTCCGGTCACAAAATGTGTGCTCCGACTGGCATCGGTTTTCTGTACGGTAAACTGGACTTGCTGAGAGAAATGCCTCCGTTTTTCGGCGGCGGCGAGATGATTGCTGACGTGTTTCTCGATTATTCCACCTATGCCGATTTGCCGCACAAATTTGAGGCAGGCACGCCTGCAATCGGAGAGGCGATCGCCCTTGGTGCAGCAATCGATTATCTTAGTAACATTGGCATGGATAAGATTCACGCTTGCGAAGCAGAATTGACTGCTTATATGTTTCAGCAATTGCGGCAAATTCCCGATATCAAAATTTACGGGCCACAACCAGACAGCAACGGCGAAGGTAGGGCAGCTTTGGCGGCATTTACAGCAGGAGAAATTCACCCTCAAGACTTGTCTACGATGTTAGACCAGGAGGGAGTCGCGATTCGTTCCGGGCATCACTGCACGCAAGCTTTGCACCGCTATTTGAACGTTTCATCTACTGCCCGGGCGAGTTTGTATTTTTACAATACTCGCGAGGAGATTGATGTGTTTGTCAAAGCGTTGAAAGAGACGATCGACTTTTTTGGTGGGATTATGGGGTAAGTTTGTGGGGTGGGTATTTGCCCACCTTGTTAGAACATTGTTGGCTTTTGCCGAGCGCAATGTCTCGTGAAAATAGTTGAGTATTATAGTTTAATAATACAACCACTAAAAAACATGAATCAATATCCTATTATCCTGATGCCCGATCCTGTTATTCAAGCTATGAATGCAGTTCCATTCATATGGAAATTTAGTGAATCAAAACCTTTACCTCCTAGTTATAAGCCCCAACCAATTGATGTACTTTTGTTTTTTTATAAATCTCTCCCATTAATTATTCCTTTTGCAACTATTGGTCTGATTGCTAGTAGAAATATTATCATTAGTTTCTATATTTCTGTAGGTGGAATTTTGGTTACTGCCTTGAACTTCTGGCAACAACAAATGTATTACTTACGAACACTTAATCAATACAAGCAACAAATGTGCGATTATAAAGATTTGTTAGCAGAATGGCAAAAGCGTGAGATTCAGCATAAACGGCAGATAGCAGAATCCCAAAAACCTGAAAAAATAAAACAGTATCGCTATCAGATAATTAAAGACATTATCATAAAAACCGTCCCTCCTGAAGGTAGAATTGTCAGTACAAAGTCTCAGTGGCTTGAAAGTAAATTTTATAAAAACTTACAGCAATTATTTCAAGATAAAATTTATAACAATTTAATCATCCAAAAATCCCAATCCTATCAACCTTACTGTATAGAAATTTCTTATTTTGATAAGTTAACAAATTTACGTATTGATATAATAATTGATAAACCTTATCACTATGAAAGCGGTGAGCCTAAAAATTACGAAGTGCTTGTCCAAGAAAATCAGCGCCATCAACTATTTTTAGAAAAAGGATGGATAGTCATTAGATTTGCTGAGGAGCAAGTAGTCTGTTGGCCACAAAGCTGTTGTCGGGTAATAGCCGAAGTAATCAATCAAATAATAGGTACACCAATTCCCGATGAATTAACAACAGTAGAAACTTTACGACCTATCCAGCAATGGAATGAATTTGAAGCACGACAAATGGCACAGGAACGCTATCGAGATAATTATTTAATCTAGCGATC
>NZ_JAUBQR010000128.1:0-19519 GCF_036701385.1 Microcoleus sp. Pol12B4
AAGGAACCGAATGCCAGCGTCGAATGGTTTTTACCTACCGGAAATCGCCGACTTTCTAGCTGGGAAGGCGGGATAATTGGCTCGGTGGCGTTGAATGACGAGTACAATTCAGGCGAGTTTCCGGCGCTTTTTGCCACAAATGCGATCGACGGCAATTTGTACATCGGTTCACAAGATATGATTACAGGCAAAAAAACTTCTGTGCCTTGGCGAAATCAGTCTTATGACACTCCGGTAATAGTATTTAAAAAAGCGATTGGTTCTTCAATTTCGACTCCGATTTTCACCGATGGTAATAAACTGATTAGTGCGGGATACAACGGTGTTTATTTGTTCAATTTGAATTGGGAACGAGCAAAGCCGGGGGATCAGAATGCTTTGAAAAATGCTAAAGGCGAGTTTTACCGTTTGAAAGTAATAGAATCGGGGAGATTTAAGCCAGGTTTGTCATTTGAGGCGACGCCTGTAGTTTGGGACGGAATTGTGAGGATTTGTGCGAGGGATGGCTGGATGTATACTTTGGGTTAGTTATTGGTATTTTGTAGCTCTATCGGCAACAGGCTTTCCGGCCTGTTCCACAATAAGTAGACTCTTTTGTGCAACAGGCATTTTGCCTGTTCTTAAAAGGGTGTTGAAATCCGCCACCTATTCCTAGCTGCCGTTTAACTGCGGTTATATGTATGAGAGAAATAATTTCGGCAATTATCGGAAACTCGTTATGGCAACTCATGAAACTCAAATAAGTCAAGTTTACGGTTCAGAGGATGCTCAAGGTATTTTACAGCTTGCGATCGCGCGATCGCAAAATGCTTGCCCTTCCATCACCCTACACCAGTGGCAGGTAGAGTAGCGAATTGACAGGAAAATCGGTTTATTTTCCCTCCAGGCCCTTTCTCAGGCTTCGTCGCACCAAACCCACCAGTCGATCGGATTTTCAGGGTGTTTTCGCAGAAAAAGGTTTTGGGATTGAGCACAACCGTTGACCATAATCAACTGCACTTGAACTTTTGCTGGGTAAGCTTGTCAATTCTCTAGCAGTTTAGCGCGAGATGTTTTAGCTGAGTTGTTGCTGATAATCCTGTGTTCAGATGATCATTGATCATTTAGATGTCAAATGAGTCGATCGTCTCGGAGAACCTTCAATCAACGGCTGGGAAAATTTTTGCTGACTGCGGCGGTTCCTTCCGCTGTCCTCAAACAGTGCCAAATTGCATTTGGGAATTGACGGGGTGACAACGCCACTTAAACCTTGATATTTATAGGGTTTAGGCTCTTGAACCTCCCTCAAGAGAGTAGCAATTATCAGAAGTCTATTGACAATTTTTATGGTAGCGATCGCCAACGATCCTCATTTGACCGTGTAGAAAATCTCAAAAGTAGCGATCGCACGCACACATTTTTTTGATCGCAAGCTACTCAAACCCTTACTGAGTCTACTATTTCTACTTGCTTATCACCCGTTAAATCTTGGAATAGAGCTTTTTCGGAATAATATTAACAAATTTTTAGCGAAAGCAGACCCAGAAATAGAATTATTAGTCCCAACATTTTTAGATAACGACCACCGCGCCTTCTACGGTAGACGCAGCGCTGTTTCATTCTCTTGTAGGGGCAGCCCCCCGTGGCTAGCCCCCCGTGGCTGCCGCAATTCCACCAAATGCCTAACAAATCCTGGATGGGTCGGGTCGGCATTCTTGGCACGACCCGTACAAAAAGCTGATTTTCCTGAGAATGAAACAGCCCTGACGGTACAGGCGTTCCGAAAACTATGTCCCAGAAAGTCGAGTCGTCCCTTTAGTCGGTCAAATTTCCGGCATCACAGATAATAACGACCACCGAAACCATTCGTCTCTCAACTGAGATGTTGCACCATGATCAACAAGCCTGTTTTGGGCTGCCTCTTCTGCCCGACCCCCACTCCCCACAAGAAAACTCATTCTTTGTGGAACGGGCCCCAGAGCCGGTTCTTGGTAATGGTGCAACATATAAGTCTAAATGGCGCTGGTTACTGAATCCGAAAGCGAGGATCGACGCACCGAATATGCTCCAAGATTGTCTCCTGAGTTATAGCCCACATTCCGCAGCTTCAAATGTCACCATCGGTTTTTACCTATTTTTACCCAGCAATCAAGCTATCACTTAAACTTTTATACCGTACATTAACTGATAAAAAATTTTTCAAGGGCATAAATTAGAGCTTTAAAACACTTTTATCAGTAATTATGCTGTGTAAAAACCCTGGTAAGGAAGGTGGGTTATAGCTTTTTGAAATAGAGAAAAGTCAGGAATAAAATCCGGATGGCAGCACCCCTATTTTTTGATGCACGCCATAGGAAATAGCTAGCTAGAACTCATCAATTTAGGCGTTTTGCCTCAATCCCATCAGCCTATCCTGAATCTTTATCGAATCTTTATCAAAACTACTTGCATTAACTTGTGTTTCCGTTTAGATTGAATATGTGAAAGAAAAAAACCAGCTTCTACCCCACTTAAAAATAAAGGTATCAACCATGAAATTCCAATTAAACTTAGTCAAATCTATTTTAGCTGTCGCCGGTGTCGCCGCTGTTAGTGCAGTATCTGCAGCACCTGCCTCTGCCTTCAGCTTTGGTAATATCGCTGGTGGCGATACGGTTGGAGATAACTATCTAAGTAGCTTTTCCTTTGACGTAATTGACCAAGGAGCATCAGTTCTTTTTAACATTTCCAACTCGGGAAATGCTGTCGCCTCTAATATGTTTATCGGTAAAGTTCTTTTTGATGATAATGGCTATCTTTCTAATGCCGTGGCTAACGTTGGTAACATTGGTACCGTAGCCTTTAGTGGTGGTGCTAGTAACGATCAGTTGCCTCAAGGTGGTAATGGTTTCACTACAGACTATGCCTTCACCAGGGATAATGGTGGTGGTAATAAATGGGGTGTCCAAGGTGCCGAAACTTTCGGAGTGAGCTTTACTGGAAATTATGCTAATGTAGTTTCCGCTTTGAATACCGGTGCCTTAAAACTAGGTTTGCACGTTCAAGCCTTACCCAATGGTGCAAGCGATTCTTACATCAGCAGCACTAGCAACACTGAAGCTACTCCCGAACCTTTAACAATGCTTGCTGCTGGAGCCGCTGTTGGGTTTGGTACTATGTTCAAAAAGCAACGCGCTCAGGCTCAAAAAGCTGAATAAGCTATCATTTGAACTCATTTTCGATTCTGGCTTGATGCCACACTGATTATTTTATGTTCGAGCTAAAAACCTGGTTTCACCAAGAAACCAGGTTTCTTAGTATCTGATAGCACGCCACCCTGCAAACCTCGGACTTAGAAGCCTATCTCAAGGGAGCATCTCATATTTGTAAAAACACTTCTTCCGCCTCCTTCCTTCTTCCTCTTTCCACCGGCCTCCCAACTCCAATTTCTAGCTTGTCTGCTTTCATTGAGATGCTCCCGTCAAATCGCCCCTAGACCGCACATTTAAGAACTACCGTAAGACCGTTTCTGAAGCATTTCCCATATATAGCAACCCTTGCAGGAGTCGTAAATTTTTTACCCCACCCCAACCCTCCCCGAACCCGCTTGCTCGGAAGTAAGAAATTTACAAATGATGCGAGGATTGCTATAAAGGCACTGAGATTCTTTAAAAGCAGATAATCACCATGGAGCATTGCTCAATATCTAACTCGCTCAACCTTATTTACTCAAACCTCAGTGTCACACCCTGCGGTGTACCAATTGCGTCTACTCTCAAGAAACCCAAGCCTCATTAAGGCTACTTATTTTTAATTATTGTTGATTCACTCCCTTGGTAGTTTTTGCTTACAGCGCCTGAGTAAGCCAGTGCTAGGCACCCAACCAATCATTTCGAGTAGCCATCTTTTCCATAGGTGTCCTAATGCTGAGCTATGGGTTGCATCTGAGTTTCACTACCCATCAAATTCCTGAATGTCTACTAACCTCATCTCAAAGATTTACAGCCCTTAAAATCCTCCGAGTCCTTTGCGTAGGAGGGGTTCAAGCTAATGAGTTGTTTACATCCCCTACTATTTTTATGATATGATCTAACAAACAATAGTCTGGACTGTTTTTAGTTCCGAGTCTGAAACCCTGGATTTTGCGTTGGTACTTCGACTGCCGCATCGACTGGAAACCTTTATTCTAAGGTTGACAATCACAAACTGTCCGAAGTATTGCTCTCATTAATCAACTAATAACTAATATCTAAAATGTTCAAGAGAAAACTTTTTTGGCTCATCATTATCGCCACAGCTTTAGTAACTCTGAATATGACACTTCTTTGGAAACTGGACGATATTGCTCATTTTTGGATGAGTATAGTTTTTTGGTGCGCTGTGGGTTCCCTGCTTTGGGACAACCAGGATATTCTTAAACAGAGTGAGATAAAAAGTGACCTATGGTCGAGAGTAGCAGGGACGCTATTAATAGCTATTATTTTATTTAAAAGTGCTGTGGTTTCCAGTAAATTTGATCCTTTTTTAAGACTTGCACCTTTTTTGTCTGGTTTAGGTTTGAGCCTACTTGCGGTAGGTTTTCATAACTTAAAACTATATTGGCGTGAATTGGTAATACTATTTTTTCATGGCGTCCCTAGTGTCATTACGTTACCTTTAGTGGATTTTATTACCTCGCTTACTGCTAAATTTGCTTATTATTCTTTGTGGTATATCGGTTTTAATGTAACACGTGATGGTAATTATGTTGCTTTACCGACAGGAAGGGTGTTGGTAAATGGGGGTTGTTCGGGTATAGAGGCAATGAATTATTTATTAGGTTTAGCTGTAGTTTGTTTGGTGATGTTTCCTACTAAACAAAATAAGGCTTTGGTAATAGGTGTCGCTGTCATTTGTGGTTTTATTATTAATGTTTTTCGAGTGGCGGGAATGGCATTGTTAGTTGCATCTAATCGCCTAGATTTGTTTAAATATTGGCATGAGGGTGAAGGTTCTTTAGTCGTGGGAATGATTGCGGTGATTTTGTTTGGGATATTTTATCAATTTATGTTGAAACGAGATAGCAAACTTAGTCAAAGTTCGGGAAATTAATTAGTTTCAATTTGAGGTAGTATATCGGTTTTTCGATTTCCACTACCATAGTGAGGAGTCTCGCTCACTCAAAGGTCCGGGTGTTGAAATCCCCCAATGTCACTACCTGTCGTTTAAGTGCGCCTATATCTATTATAGAAAGGATGTCAGGAATTATAGGAAACTTGTTATGGCAACTCATGAAAATCAAATAAGTCAAGTTTACGGTTCAGAGGATGCTCAGGGTATTTTACAGCTTGCGATCGCACGCCGACAAGATGAAGGGGAATTATCCAGAGTGCAGCTTTTTGAGATTGCAGCGGAATTGGGCATTTCCGAACAGGATATTGTAGCGGCGGAACAGCAATGGTTAGCAAATAGAGGAGAAGTTCAAGAAAAACTGGCTTTTAATCGTTACCGTCGTGGCAAATTGCAGAAAAATGTGACCAAGTACGCAATTATCAATACTTTTCTAGTTTTGTTTAATCTAGCTGGGTCGCACGAGCTTTCTTGGTCGCTGTTCATTTTACTAACGTGGGGACTGGGATTGTCGCTAAATGCTTGGAATGTGTATCAAAATGAAGGGGAAGAGTACGAAAAAGCATTTGGGCGGTGGCGGTTGAAGAAACAAGTCGGAGAGTCTATTGGTACTGCGACGAATAAGTTTATGAAGTGGTTGCAGTCGTGATGTGCTAGGGTAAAAAACTCTAAGCTGCTACGTATTTAAATTGAATCCAAAGACGGGCAGGATGCCCGTTCCACAATAATTGTAGAAAAATTGACTGTCAAATTAGATGCACAACAGCTTATCGCCCTTTCTTTTACTTCATATTTGTGAAGTAATTCGGCTTTTAACTTGTTACTGGAAAGAGTAATTGTTAAGGTTTTTTCTTGAACCTATCTCCAAGAGCGATCGCCCTTTATTGAGTTACACAATGAAGGACACTGCAATGCCGTGTCCCTCCAAATATCCCTCTTTTAATTCCTCCCGCCAGTCGATCGCATTCTCTAGGCCCGAAAAACCTAACTTTCCTGCGACGAATCTTCCCTCGCAGTATCTTCAACAACAGGATGAATTAAAGCAGATCGCAAACCTTGCCGAATTTCCGAATTCAAATACCTGCGCTGTAAAACCTGCCATTTTTGCCAAGCTGCATAGCGATTTTCGGCTAACAAACCAGCCAACTTGGGCAACTCTTTTTTCAAATCGCGATCGACAAAATCTGTCAGAAACTCGTCTAAAACTTCACTGTCTTGAATATCGCCCAAACATTCCTGAATAGCTTTCACATCTTCGACATAAACTTCGTAAGTCTCGCTGTAAAAATCTCCAAACAGATTCATCAAATAGCGAACCCGCTTAGCTTGCTTCCGCAAATCGTGCAGAATAGTTCCCTCGGCTGCTAACTTCTCTTCGACAGCCTCAGCATTTAAATCATCAACAACTTTAACTTTGCCATCTGGATATTCTGTACCCAAAAGCCAAGCCGGATGCAGGAAAAACTCACTTACTTGAGGTAACAGTAAATCTGGCAAAACCTCAGCAATTGGCAAATGTTCGATCGCCTGAAACTTCGGTTTTTCCAGCCAATCCTCGATCGACTGCTTCAGCGATTCGTAGCTTTTGTGCTCTAAAATCGCCCTCACCCCTTTCAAAGCCCGGTAGCGCTGTTTGAGCAAATTCAACAAAGCCTTATCCAAAACCTTCTGTTCGTCAGCCGGCAAATTTGGGTAATAGCGGTTTTGGAGACTTTCGAGCATCACATCCAAATCCCTGAGCGTTCCCAGAATCCGCCCCACCTTACCAATCTTGCCTTCAGAAGCCTCTTTTGGCAAATCTAAAACCGGAGCAAAACCAGTCACAGCCGATCGCAAACGTCTCAATCCCACGCGCATTTGATGAAGTTCTTCCGCGTCTTTGTCTTTGATAACTTCAGCCTCGTGCGCTACACTTTTGCGGAAATATTTCTCAATCGCCCCAGATGCAGCGTCTCCGAGAGTTTTAACTTGAGTTTTAACTTTTGCTGATGTTTTTACGTTCATGGCAGGTGTAGATTCCACTTTGCAGATCGACTTTAATCTCGATTTCAAAGCTTTGCTAATAAGGGGTTATATCCTAGCACACACTTTTAATTTAGGAAGCGCAGCCACAATAAATCTTAATATAAATTGCTTGACAATTTCTACTAAATCAGCATTTAGCAATCTTCCATCTAAAATCTTCCATCCAAAATCTTCAATCTAAAATCTTCAATCTAAAATCTAAAATAAAATTACCCTCCCTCGCCCTTGAGCTAATAAAAATCCGATTTCTGGCGCCCTTTCCCAAATAGGTTAAGATCGCTGCAAACCGATATTTATTCGCCAAAGGGTGAGAGAGGGTGCGATCGGGAGGACAAGTTTTAAATTAAATCAAACCCGCCTAGGCTGCCCGACTTCAAAGAGGCAGTTTAGCCTTTCCAGTCTTTCTCAGATTGGGAGAGCACGTAGGTTGCTACATCCTCAATTTGTTCGGGCTTCAACTTGGCGCCGAAAGCAGGCATAGCATTTTTGCCCTTAGTTACCTGAGTGGTAATAGCTTCGAGAGAATTCATACCGTACTTCTCAAGAGCTTCCTTTTTCAAGGTTTTCATGGCCATAACCACGTTGCCGCCACCGATGTGACAAGCAGCACAGTTGGAGCTAAAGATTTTAGCTCCGTTAGCGGCATCTCCTGCCAAAGCAGGGCGGCCAAAGCCGACGGTAAAAATTGCGATCGCTAACAGGGCGATCGATAAGAGTCTTTTCAACGCAGTTCTCCTCTAATGGACACGCAAAGGGTGATTCTTTAGATATTTTACCTGTTAAAACAGGCGCGATCGCGCAGTTGTATCGCCTTCTTCCGAGTAATTTACCACTTTTTGGTAGTGGCAATTCAACTCTCAAAATTCTCCACGCCCCAGCCCGGAGCTTTCTGAGCAGCCCGGATCACAAAAGCCGCTAAATTTTCAATCTCAGCTTGTGGCATCCAGCTTTCCGGCACTTGGCGGCACCAAAAAGTCTCCTCAGTACCGTCATAAGTCATCGGTTCTCTCAGATACGCCACCAAACTATTGATGTTGTTGCGGGGAGGCGTTGCCCCCTTGAGGTCAGCCAAAGACAGAGATATCGTCGGATCGGGCAAATTAGCTCCTCCGACGTGACAATTGAGGCAACTTTGCTCGAACAATACCTTGCCCGCAGACAAATCCTGAGCGGAGAACAAGCGAGTATGTCCCTCAGAGTCCAACTCCAGAGCCACAGGTTCGCTGGCTTGTAAATACCTATTCACGTAAGAATCGGCAGCAGCCAAAACAGGTTGAGGAGCCAACAGCACGAGTGGCAAAATAATTAACATCCCCAACAGAAAGCAGACAAAAGCACCACGACGCAGCATGAGGGACTACAACCTTTTGCGATAATCAATGAGCCGGAGGTAAATTTTAGATTTCAGATTTTAGAGCGAAAAACGACCAGCCAGCAACTATTGCCGAACTTCAGCCCTCTCTCAATCCAAAATCCAAAATCTAAAATCGATTAGCGAGCGCCTTTGCCACCAGCCCACTGCTTGGAGACAATTTTTGGCTGCAACAGAATGTGACCAGCAATCGCGTACAAATCGTCATCCGAGAGATTTCTCATCTCAGCGAAAATATCCGCACTCTTCATGCTCGGATGCAGTTCCGAAATTTCCTCAAACCCGTCATAAGTGGTGGGATTTTTCATAAAGTCCACCAGCGACTCAATATTATTCCGGGGCGGGTTGGCCAAAGCCAGAGTTTCCGGACTCAAATTCACGTTGGGGTCAGTTTTGGTCATGCCTGCAGCGTGACATTGAGCGCAAGCCGAATTGAACAGGCGTTTGCCTTGCTGAACTTGTTTGAGGCTCAGCACCACTGGAGCACCCTTGTCATTCAAAGTCACAGTGCGAAGTTCAGGACTCAGTTCGACAGCCATCGCACTGCTGACAAATAACTGAAATGTCAAGAATACAGCGGTCAGAGCAATGAAATATCTTTTAAGCATGGTTCTCCTTAAAAAAATCCGGAAAATTATTGAACGCTAAGAGATCATACCTGGCAAACAGATGTGTGTTCAAAATTCCCTGATTCTGCAACAACTGGCGAAAGTTTGTGCAGCTATACCTTTAAAGGTAGAGGAATTTTGCGAGCTAATCTGCAAGAAGTTTTGAGTCGCGCCTTTTTTCGAGAGTGGACATAATTGCCTTAACATCCTCCAAAGCCAAACGGGTTTGAGGGTGCTTGTAGGAAATTTCCAACTCATCGCACAAGCGGATCACGTCTTCAACAGGGACGTTGAAGTCCTCTGCTATTTCTGCGATGGACAGGTCTGCAAAACCCATAATTTTTAGGTCGCTGACAGGTCAAAATTGAGTTGACGGCTATTAACTGAAAGCCGGACAATTTTAGAAAGCGCTGTTAGCTTGTTCTGTTAGTTTGTTCTGAGATTTTGTTCGATCGCAAGCTAACTAACCGCTAACTGCGACTAGGCATTTTTGCCCAGCCTAACTTCAGGGCCAATCAACTTCCGATCAATATCATCCCACTGCTGGGTCGTTATTACCAATAGGACTTGCGCGGGCGGGGTTCAAAACCTGGTGTCTGCGTGAACGTCTCGTTAACAAACTCAATATTGTGGGTAGAAGCCGGGTTTTTCGCAATTCCTCAGCAATTTCCCTCGGTGTCCCGCACTCACCAACAGACAATCCTCCGGCGCGGCAGCTTAGGGAGAAAGTTTGAAAGCGTGAGTCTGCGGGGGTAAAGCGTGGTTATCGCTGCCATTAAGGGCGGGGAATTCCGAGTCGGCAAAGAAAGGCTGGGGCTGGTGGAGGCTGATGAGCTGACCGAGAGTTTTCTTTAATTGAGTCCGGGGTACAATCAAGTCTACAAAACCGTGGGCGAAGGAGTATTCGGAAGTTTGATAATTTTCCGGCAGCTTTTCCCGCAGAGTTTGCTCGATTACCCGGCCGCCCGTAAAGGCCACAGTAGCTTTTGGCTCTGCAATTATAATGTCTCCCAGCATGGCAAAACTGGCAGTGACGCCGCCGGTGGTCGGGTGGGTCAAAATCGGGATGTAAAGCAGTCTTGCTTCCCGGTGGCGTTCCAGAGCCCCGGAGATTTTAGCCATTTGCATCAAGCTGAGCATTCCTTCTTGCATTCTTGCACCACCGGAAGCGCAGACAATGATCACGGACAAGCGTTCCCGCGTGGCGTGTTCGATGAGGCGAGTCAGCTTTTCTCCGACAACTGAGCCCATGCTGCCGCCGATGAACTGAAATTCCATGACTCCGAGGGCGACTGGCAAATTTTCTAGTTTGCCGATGCCTGTTTCTACGGCGTCTAGGTGGCCTGTTTTTTCTTGAAATTCTCGGAGTCGATCGCTATATTTTTTGCGATCGCGAAATTTTAGGGGATCGGTGGCGTGCAGTCCTTCGTTAAGGGGCACCCACGTATTGGGATCGATCAACTGCTCGATGCGATCGTCACTGTAAACTCTGATATGATGCCCGCATTCCAAGCAAACCATTTGATTTGCTCGCAGGTCTTTGGTATAACTCAGGGCACCGCAAGCTTCGCATTTATTCCAAAGTCCGTCCGCAATTTCTCGTTCCGGCCGTTCTTGGGAGTTCGGTACTGATTTTCGTCGATTTGCAAACCAATCAAATAGAGACATTAAAACTTAGTAATTGTTAACTGTTGACTGTTGACTGTTGACTGTTGACTGTTGACTGTTGACTGTTGGCTGTTGGCTGTTTTTATTTGTGAGTTTTAGCTGCTACCAATAACTAATAACTAATAACCAATAACCAATAAGAACAGACAATAAACAACAGACTTGACTACTGACTATTGTCCTCTTCAACTGGACTGATGAGGAGCCATGCTGTTCGCTGGTGTTGTGGAAGAACTTGCAGGGCTGTAGCACTTCCAGCCCCGAAATAAGATGCTATGCCCAAGTCTACAATCCGGGCCGGGATTTGATGAGCAGCCAGGAGCTGCTGCATTAATTCCGCTTCCCAACGAAAGCTAGTAGTTGTAAGTGTAATCCAAGACACGGAACAATTTTACCAATTTTTGAGACAATGTTATGTTGGATCGCACCTGACTACCTGGCGATCAGAAACTAAAATTCGGGAAAAACAACTGCAAGTAAGTAGATAAGATCGCTTTTCCCCACAGAGCAGTAATTGCTGCACCGAGAGCCAGAAACGGACCGAAAGGCATCGGTTGACGCCGATCGAGTAACCCGATAGCGATCGCCCCAGCACCGGCAAAAGCCCCGGCTAAACAGGCGATGAATCCCGCTAGCAGCAAGTATTTCCAGCCCAGCCAAGCTCCCATCAAGGCGGCCAATTTGGTATCTCCGGCGCCCATAGCATTCTGGCCCAGGCCAATCGTCCCGGCGAGTCCGATCGCGTCAAACAGCCACAACCCCACAACTGCTCCCGCGATCCCGTCGAGTACCAGATAGTGTACCGAGTCGATCGGACTAAATGTCGGCCACCAACCTTTCGCCACCTGGAAAACCAATCCGAGCACCAAACCCGATCGAGTTAAAGAATTAGGCAAAGTCATTGTATCGCAATCAATCAAAGACAAAGCCAACAGCCAGCTAAACAAAGCCCAAAAACCCAGAGTTTGCACGGTTACGCCAAACCGCCAAAAAATGAGCAAAAACAGCAAGCCCGTAGCTGCTTCCACCAGCGGATAGCGGGCAGAAATCCGACTGCGGCAGTGATTGCAGCGTCCCCGCAGCCACAGCCAACCGAAAACGGGTATATTTTCGTAAGTTCTGAGCTGATTTAAACATTTGGGACAGCGAGAAGGAGGGTGGATCACCGACAAACCCGCAGGCAACCGATAGACTACCACATTGAGAAAACTGCCAATAGCCGATCCGAGAATAAAGACGATCGCCGTGACAAGGCAATTAAAGATAATTTCCATTAATTTGTCTGTTGACTGTTCATTGTTGGCTGCAGTTATGTGTCACTTGTTAGTTGTTAGTTTTTTAGAGCGTGTCCGATCAGTCACCATCATAAAAGGTGTTAATGGTCAAGAATGCAAGTTTTCATAAAATCCTGAAAACTTAGGTATGCACTAGAAACCTATTTTATTGCGATCGTAGGAGCGGGCATAATATTAGTTATCAATGATTAATGGCCAATTACCAATTAATACATTTGAGATTCAATTTCGTCAAAAGTAACAAAACGTTCACCGGGCAACAAAACGGGCTGCGAAGCAAAAATTACCTGACCTCGATCGCTTCCTTGACTGACAACTACACCGGCCGGACGCTGCATCTGCTCGGAATGCACTTTTAGATACATACCATAGGCGGATCGAGCAGCTCGGATCAAATCGGGAGCTAGCAAACTGTGACTTTCGGAAGTTTCTATCGTCGGTTCTGGGTTTGGTTGGTATGGGTTCACTGGAAACTTATCATAATGGTATTAAGTCGAGCTATTGGTGTTGCCTCTAGAGCGATCGAACTTACCTTATTTTTTAAGAATAAACTTAGGTGGAAATTATTAATAGATTAACCTACAATCCTCCCTTAGCTGCGATCGAACTCCGACTGCGATCGCTCCTTTCCGCTCAACTGTACGCTGCTGCGTGGGTAGATCCGTCCCCCGCTACGCTAATGGGGGTTTTCGATCACCTGCGAACTCTGCGCTACATCCTCCACGACTACGTGCCCCGGCCCGTGTCCGAATCTCCGCCCAATCCGGGCGAGGTGCGCTACCAGTGGCAAACAGGCACCTTGCTGTTCACGGATCTGGCAGGGTTTACCTCGCTGTTGGAAGCGAATGCGACCCAGGGGCGCAAGGGAGCTGAAAGCCTGTTGGGTGTGATTAACGACTATTTTGCCTCGATGATTGAAATTGTCAGCAAATCGGGCGGGGATTTGCTGGAGTTTACCGGAGATGCGATGCTGGTGCAGTTTCTGTCAGGAGTTTACCAAGAGGATACAGCGAGGGCGGTGCGGGCTGGTTTGCGGATGCAGCGGGCGATGGCTGAATTTGCCCATATTGAAACGGCGCGGGGTGTTTTGTCTTTGAGGATGCGGGTGGGCATCCACTGCGGCCGCTATATTAGTGCTGACATCGGTACCCCTCTGCGGATGGCTCACGTACTGCTGGGGCATTCAGTTCAGCAAGCCAAGCAAGCTGAGGGTTCTGGAACTGTGGGGCGGGTGTGTGTGACTGAAACTGCTAGAGAGTCTTTGGGAGAGCAATTTCGTTTTGAACCCGGGAAACAGGGTTATTTTTTGGTGGCGGACGATTTCACGGACGATCGACTCGGAGAGTATGATATCACTTTGACTGGGCGGCGGATGCCGAGTTCGGTATTGCTCGATCGCAGCGTTCCGGGTTTGGTAAGCGAAATCGGGGAAGCTGTGAAGCGGCTTGAACCCCTTGCTAGTTATATTCCCAAAACGATCCTGAGACTGCTGGTTGAAAATGCCGATCGGCGCAAAATACCGCCGGATTTTCCTGAACCGACGGTGATGTTTGTCAACTTGATTGGTTTACCGGAGTCTGTGGAGAAAGCTTCGCCGGAGGAAGAAGTCAATCTGGTAGTGAGTTATTCTCGGGTGTTTGCGTCGATCGATGCTGTAGTCTCAGCTAAAGGGGGCGTGTTGCAAAAAGTAACGGCGCACTTAGATGGTTCGGATATGCTGATTTATTTTGGCGTGCCCGACGCTCACACGGATGACGCCAGCCGCGCGGCTAGTGCGGCGATTGCGATCCGAGATATCATTGGAGGTTTGCCTCTGGTAATTATCGCGGGTGAAGAAATAAAAGTAAGCTGTCAAATTGGGCTATCCCTGGGGCCGGTGTTTGCTGCTGAGGTTGGGGAACCGCGAGGACGCAGGGAGTTTAATATCCTCGGCGATACCGTGAATACGGCGGCTCGGTTGATGAGCAAGGCGGCGGAAAACCAAATTTTGATTGGTGAAAGGGTGTTTGAGGCGATCGGGCTAAACTTCATTTGCGAGGCTTTGGGAGCTGTTTCTCTGAAGGGGAAATCTGCTCTGACTCCGATTTTTGCTTTGCAAGGCGCAAAAGGGGAGAAGGGAAAAGGGGGCGTTTAAATAACTTTGCTGGGCAATAGTTGTGCAAGTTTTATGCTTCACAAAGGCAAGTACAGCACAACAGCTTCCCACTCTGACTCCTCAATGTCAATTGTGTAATGTTGGTTGTACGATACATCATCAGAAAAACTGTCGCTTCGTCACTCGCATAGACTAAACTCCGATCGGTACTTCACCGTGCCGCTGCAATCCTGCAAAGCTCCACTTTCTAACTCCAATACCATAAAAGCCTCATCGGGCACATCGTATTCACATTTTAAGCTCTTTCTACTAGCAGGAATGAATCCAAAACGCGGATAAAAATCTGGATAACCGAGCACAACCACTGCCTGAAATCCCGATCGCCCGCACTCTTTTAAACCTTCCCGAATCAGTAGCGTTCCTATACCTTGCCGCTGATAGCCGGGAAGAACGGCGACTGGTGCCAACCCCAGAATAGACAAATTGCTAGAACATTTTCCTTCGACGACAACCGGACTGAAGAAAATGTGTCCGACAACGCGATCGGATTGTACGGCAACGAAGGAAAATGTAGATGCAATTCCCCGCAATCGATCGACTAAGTTAGCCTCATTTTCTCGCCCGAATGCCTCAACATTGACCTTGCGAACAGCTTCTAAATCTTCTGGTTTTTCGGTACGGATATCCATAGCTTAGATTAAGTGTGATGCAGCCCAGCTTACAGACGAATTACTACAGAAACTATTTCTATCTTGCGATCGCGATATTAATCAAATTATAGCGCCTCTGAAGCCTTTTTCCTCTTTTTTAGTTATATATTTTTGGCAACCAATTACACAACGACTTGCAGATGATTGCCAAACCGTCGGCAAAGTCGATCGTTTCCAATAGACAAGATTGCATTCAATCGTTTTCACTTGCTTCAATTATCTGCGTTTATCTGTGTTTCTCTGCCTTAAATATGCGGTTGCTCTATCGACGAAGACTTATGCAATGCAAGTCTAATCTTGACCCGATACGCCGAACCGCTTAACTGTCATTATTGCGGTACAAGCTGACCGGAAGACAATCGCTTAATGCCCTCCATCGCTTTAGTTTCTCCGGCTTTATCACCGCCCTCGCGGGCAATTTTCAAAGCTCCCTCGTAGGATTCTAGAGCTTGAGGATATTGACCAAGACTTTCATGAATTGCGCCCATATTGTTGAGCAAGCGTCCGATACTTGTCTTGTCACCAATTGCTTCTAACATCGGTATTGCTTGCTGAAAATAGATCAGCGCTTGAGTATCTTTGCCGAGTTTGCGAGAGGTAAGTGCCATGTTGTTGAGGAGGCGGCCGACGCCAGCCCTGTCTCCGATTTCCCGGCGAATTGCTAAGGCTTGGTGATAAAATTCCATCGCTCTATTAAAGTCGCCGATATTGTAGTAGACGCCGCCCATGTTATTGAGGGTACGGCCTAAATCGCGCCGATCGCCTGATGCCGTGCGAATCGTCCGCGCTTGCTGGTAAAATTCGATCGCCTTGGCGTAATCTGCCTGTTCTGCGTACACGGCCGCGATGTTGTGGAGGGATTCTCCAATTTCAATTTTGTCGTCAGTAGTTTTGGCGAGTTCCAAAGCTTCTTGGTGCAGTTTCATCGCTTCGGAAAAATTGTCCCCAATCCGGTTAACGAAACCGATGAGATTGAGAGTGCGCGCGATACGACGCCCTCCGCTGATTTCTCGGTGAATGACTAAAGCTTGCTGCAGAACTTCCAAAGCTTTGGGCCTCAAACCCATTTCGCCATAAACTTCCCCCATATTATTGAGGGTTTCTCCGATTCCGGCTTGGTCGCCGAGTTGCTTGCGGATTGCCAAAACTTGCTCAAAAGTCTCGATTGCTTCTCGAAACAAACCCTCGCGGTGCTGTTTTACTGCTGTTTCAAAAAGTTCGTCTGCTTGCGTTTTGGGGTCTGTTGCCTGGGCGCTATCGCGAGCGTTGGCCCGCCTCGCATTTATACTTGGGGCATAAGCCCCAGCGTCTGAAATTGCCAGCAAGCTGAGTGCGGGCGATAAGACAAGACTTATAGCTGCGATATAGCTAAAGTGGTAAGAGCGGCTGTTCACCGATCGAGTCCTCCAAGAGCCAAGTTATACCTATTAAGATAGAGCTCTTTGGGGTGTTCCTGCCGATTTTTTTTTCAGTCGCTAGGTTCCGATACCCGTTGTAAAAAAGAATGCAACTGTATGCCCGCGCTTCAAACCCATACACAATCAGTCATCCCCAATTCTTCAATCCAAAATCTAAAATCTAAAATCGCATGGCTTGGTTTTTGTCTTGCCAGACTGCCAGAATCAGTGGCATATTGTTGAGAGCGGATATGATAGCAAAGTTTTTGCTAGGTGGAAGCGATGCTTTTTCAGAGCTTTGCAAGATGATGTCCTGTTGGTCAAGCGTGATCCAAGCGATTCCTGACAAAACTTGAATTTCTCGATGAGTTTGAGGCAATCTGTATACCTCGTTTTCCATCAGAATAATGCGATCAGGCGCTGCACATTTGGAAGATATTTGAAGCATAGCATCTCCTACTTGGTAATTGGTAATTGGTAATTGGTAATTGCTAATTGCTAATGGGTAATTGCTAATGTAGGACTGCATTTCCACGCAACCCACACACTACTATTGGCAATAACGCCGATCGATCCAAGCACGCATTTCATCATCCGTCGCCACGCAGGTAGAACGACCAGTCGCCCGATCGCAACCGTGCCACCAAGTGTTACCATAGCGATCGCACTTCTGCCAAATTCTCAGTTCGTCCTCACCAGAAATGAGGTAGAGGAAAAACTGCCCAATTTGATTTATAGCTGAAAAGAAAGATTGCCCTTTCTGTTTTTCGGATTGGTTAGCTCGATCGGCAATCGAAAAACACTTCATTCTTCGGGGATTTATCCGACTTTTGTAAGTAGACATAGCCAACACCTTAAAGTGCTAAATCCTACAAAAATTGCACCAATAAATTTACAAAAACTAGCTGTTGACTGCAAAAATTTCATCGCAATTACAGCACAATATTGTTGTCGTGCAAGTCCTGTAAAAGTTGATCTGTTACCTGATAAATTAACCTTAACTCTCGGGCAATTGACAATCAAAGCATTGCTTGCATAGGTTGTATGAATAAAATCGATATATCGAAGCCCTTGTGACAATTTGGATACTACTGGCACAAACGCTATGAACGAAATCAATACGCGGCGGATGAAATTCTCTCAAATTCAGGCTTTGCTAGCAGTAGCAGACTGTGAAAACTTTAGCGAGGCGGCTTTGCAATTGGAACTGTCCCAATCCGCCGTCAGCCACGCCATCGCCTCTTTAGAAACAGAATTGGGAGTTCAACTGTTCCACCGGGGGCGGCACGGTGCTCAACTGACGCCGGTGGGGGAAAGGGTGCTGCTTCACGGGCGTCAAATAGCCTGCGCCTTAGAAATGATGGTCAAAGAAGCGGATTTAGAAAAAGGTTTGCAGGGAGGCCAGGTACGGATAGTTACTTTTCGGAGTGTCGCAACTCATATCCTACCGGGTATTATTGCTAAATTTCGCAGTTGCTTTCCCAAAATTGCGGTCACCATTACCGAAGTTTATTATACTCAAGCTGTGGAAGAAGCTTTGCGATCGGGCAAAGCAGACATCGGCTTTGTCTCTCTTCCCATCTCCGATGAATTTGAAACTAGAGAAATTTTGCGGGATAAATATGTTGTGTTGCTGCCGCCGAATGGACAATGTAAAAGTGCTAAGATTACCTGGGAAGAATTAGCGAACTATCCCCTGATTTTGCAGCCGGCAGAAAATCCTTGTTCGATACCGCTTCGCAAATATTTGACAACTTCGGGGTTTCCCTTAAATATCGGTTACGAACTCAGCGAAGATTCAACTATTGTCAGTATGGTGATGCAAGGTTTGGGTACAGCAATTCTGCCCCGTTTGGCCGCAGAACCGATACCTGCTTCGGTGAAAGTTTGCAGTTTGCCGGCGGATTTTGAGAGGGTAATTGGGGTGGCTGTTTTGAGGGATGCGCTGTTAGTTCCGGCCGTGTTTGCGTTTTTGGATGTAGTGACAAGTGCGGCAGAGGTTGATAGTGAGGGCGAGTTTGCGATTAATCCTTCATGAGAAACCTAAGTCAGTTGTTATTGGTTATTGGTTAGAGTTGGATTTTGTTACTGCAGATATCAGCGGATGGACACAGATGAACGCGGATGGAATTTTATCTGCGTTCATCTGCGTTCATCGGCGGTTAAAAAAAATCGCACAACCAATAGTGCGATCGCTTATTTACTACTAATGCGCTTAGCCACAAGACTAGAACTGTCCCCTTGGTGGAATTTGACTCGACCATCTACCGAGTTTTTATCCTTTAATTTGAGCCAACCGCTACCAGATGCAGGATCGTTCTCATCATTACCGTCCCATGTAAACTCAAATCGCTGATCCTTTCCATCTTTTACGACTTCGCCGTCAATTTCACCTGATACTAAACCGAATTGAAATTCTCCTGAACCTGTTTGATCGATCTCGATATACGCTTCAACCTCCATGTCCAAGTAATCACTATCCCACATTCCCATCTCTGTGATCCGCCATTTACCGCTATATTGCATTTCTTTCATCCTCCACTTGTATTAACGGAACAAAATCAATATAGTCGAAACAGTTACGCTCAAGCAGTACGTAAACGCTCAATGTCTTTAATCGGCGGCGCACCAAACATACGAGAATATTCGCGGCTGAACTGTGAGGGGCTTTCATAACCCACTTGATAAGCAGCATTTGCCGCATCGGAGTTTTCGGCAAGCATCAGGCGACGTGCTTCTAATAATCTTAATTGCTTTTGATATTGAAGTGGACTCATCGATGTCACTTCTTTAAAATGGTGATGGAAAGATGAAGGAGACATATGGACTTGTCCTGCGAGATACTCAACCCGCATCGGCTTGGTAAAATCAGCTTTGATGAGTTTTATCGCCGAAGCGATGCGCTGCATATTGCTGCCAGATGTCGCAATCTGGCGGACTGCTTCGCCTTGTTCGCCTATTAAAAGGCGGTAATAGATTTCGCGGATAATCATCGGTGCCAGGATAGGGATATCCTGTGGCGTATCCAAAAGTCTTGTCAGTCTGAGGGCGCAATCGAGCAACGGTGCATCGGCGGTGCTGACGAACAAACCTCTAACAGAGTTTTCTTTCTTATTCGCACTTGGCTTGGTTTGGGCAGTAATAATGTCACAAAGTTGGCGCGGATCTACATTCAGCTTTAATCCTAAATACGGCTTGTCTGGGGTACTGGAGTTTAGACTAAGAAAAGCTGGCTCAGTTAGAAACTGAGGCATAAAAAATTCATTGGGCAGCCAAATATAT
>NZ_JAUBQR010000129.1:0-19508 GCF_036701385.1 Microcoleus sp. Pol12B4
CCCAAAATTTGATGGTCAACAATGCCTTCAACAAAGTCAAACAATCCAGCACCAATTAATATTGAACCCAAAAAAGTTTGAGTTGACAAAGGAACATCTTTGCGCTTGACAGCACTCCACAAACAGAAGATTCCCGCCACTGTTACCAACCAATCCGCAGCGTGAAACAATCCATCTCCGAGGGTATTTAATTCTAAACCGGCAACAGTAGCATCCGTTTTAACGCTACTAAACATATGGTGCCACTGGAGGAGTTGGTGCAGCACAATGCCGTCAAAAAAGCCTGCTTGACCCATACCGAGGAGAATTCCTGCGATAATTAGAGGTCGGCGGTTGTTAACATCAGTGGCGGGTGAGTTTGTGCGATCGTTCAATGGAAAACCTCAGATGCTTTAACTGCTGAGCCTAAGCCTGTGAAGAGATTTGCAAGTACATTTTTTAGTTTTGCTGGCGAGGGCGGGCATCGCATCACCCGCGAGATAGATTTATTGAGTGAAGTGCGATCGCGCCTTGATTTTTGATGGATGATTGGAAAGTGCGATCGATCTTTTTAAACAAATTATCCCCCTCTAACTTATCCAACTCGAAAAGATTGCCCCATCGCTTGAAATTCTTGAGTCTCTTCTCGCTGCAATTGCTGTCTAATTTTGGCAAATTTCCTAACTGTTTCCACAGAGTACAACCGTTCTCCACAGCTTAGGCAAACTTCAGCGGATACTTTTAATATAGCAGTATGCTTGCCGCCGCGTAAAAGTTTATCGACTTCTTTGATAACTATTTCACCGCCGCAAATTGGGCATTTTTCTACAGATAGCATTGTTAATTTCTCCTTTGTATCCAATTAATCCATCGATTTGCATCTGGACGATAAACTGTGATTAAGATGGCTAGTTTATTACTAGGGACATAAGACCAAACACTGTGAATAGGATCGCCTCTAAAGCTTTCACCATAGATTAGGTATCGGGGATAGGGTTTTTCTTTGGAATAATTTTCTATGATTTCACCATAAAGGACGGAAAAGTAGATTTCATCGAGAGATTATCATCCTCTGCTTCTTCATCAGCATGGTCTGTAATTCGCACCCTATTTTCTAATATTGCTTCTCTGATATCGTTTAGATTCATTCGTTGAAAGATAAGTTGGCCGGAAGGGAGAGTGGGATGCAGAAAATCCCGAGATTTTAGCGGTGGCTGAAAAATTTATTTTTGCTAACTGTTATAACCCGCAAGTGGCGGGGCAGATACTACAAGAAACTACGCGAAAGCTAAAAGTAAAGTGAGGACTGCCAGTGCCAGGTATCGGAAACGTAGAACTGGCGTGGTTTCGTGGTTTTTGCCTTTGTAATAAATCTTTATGAAACCCTGAAACGCTTAGATGTTACAGTCTACAAGTCTCGACGCGAGAGAAGAGAACGCCCCACAACAAGCCCCCCACCAACCACCCCATCAGTTAACTTTCCCTTCACACACGGGAGGTGTCCTATAGGTGCTTTGGTGTTGAATTTTAGATCATTATAGTGCAACCATTTACTACTATTCACACGCCAACCTACCCGATCGCCAAAAGCTGCCCAAATTTTCCGATCGTATTCTCTGCTTCCCCCCAGACTTTCATAGATGCGTTTCTGCACCGAAAAGCCGAAACGTCCGTTACTGTATTTTACCCAAAGTTGGTCAATAGTTCGTAAGTCTTCACAGGGGAATCGATCGATATCTTCACCCCTCAGCCAGCCATCCTTTGTTCTCCCCGCTACTTCCAGCATTTTTATTGCCGTTTCCCCATCCGCCTCTTGCCATTTTCCGCTAGCCAACAGCCGATCGAGTTGACGATAATCGACTCCTTTTGCGGAAATCAATTTTACAGGTTGTGGCGGTGGCTGCGGGCTAGGAATCGTTGGCGAAACACCCCCTCTTTGCCCCCGATTGCCGGGGGATTGGGGAAGCATAGCCAACCATTTTTGAACCGACTGAGGGCGCTTTGTCTCATCCATTTCCATCCCTTTAAGAATGGCCCGATGCACCCCATCGCTAATATTAGGATTAATCTGAAACGGCGGCTTCAAAGGATAATTTAAACCCCTCATAAATGCAGGAGTTGGTGGTGTTTTCGTTAGCAAATAGTATAGCGTTGCTGCCAGAGCATAAACATCTGTATACTCAGCAAATCTGCCAATCTCCCCGTACTGTTCGGGAGGTGCAAAACCGTGTGTTAGCCCCAAAGTCATTTGCTGAGTGCGATCTGGAATAAAACCCCGTGCCAAACCAAAGTCAATCAAAACTGCATCAAAATTGTCGCGTACCATAATGTTTTGTGGCTTGATATCCCGATGTAGCAAACCTTTTTCGTGAACTACTATTACCGCTTCTGCCACTTTGCGGATGTAGTTTAAAGCTTCGGTTTCCCACAGGATACCGCGCTTTTCTACCAATTCCCACAAATCTTTCCCTGCCACATATTCCATCGCAATACAAGGCAAGTCACCATCAATGAAATAGTTGTCTATTTGCACAATATTGGGATGTTTGCACAAAGATAGCAGTAGCGCCTCATCCCGGAATTTGTCCCGATACCAGCCAAAATTTGGATCGCTCAATAAGTCGTCTTTCAGCGTTTTGATGACAACCCGCTGCCTGTTTTGCGCCTTCTGCGCTAGGTACGTGGCCCCAAAACCGCCCTCACCTAACTTGCCTTCAATAATATACCGATCGCCATTTAACCGCTGCCCCGGTGTCCAAACCATTCTCCTCACCGCCAACCAATATTAATTTTTATCTCGGCCTAGCCTGTATTTTAACTGTATTTTCTAAGTTCGGTTTAGTTCCACGGGCCCAACTTCAGTTCGCCTTCCCGGTGATGGTTGGCTTTTAGTTCGATCGCCCTTTTCCGACATAATTCGATCGACAAATTCGCCACAATCCCATTAAGAATTCTAAATCCCAAAACCTCTTTGCCCAAACAGTCCCTTTCTGTGCAAACCTAAAAAACAGCAGACACAATTTTATAAACTCTAATTACAGAACCCTAGCAACCAGTTATGCAAACTCTGCCGAACCCCACTAAAACCCTCACCACCGAACCAACCTTCGACACCACCATCAAACGCCGCAAAACCCGACCCGTCAAAGTCGGTAGCGTCACCATCGGCGGCGGCAACCCCGTAGTAGTTCAGTCGATGATCAACGAAGACACCCTCGACATCGACGGTTCAGTCGCAGGAATTCGGCGCTTGCACGAGATTGGCTGCGAAATCGTGCGCGTCACCGTGCCCAGCATGGCCCACGCCAAAGCTTTAGCCGAAATCAAGCAAAAACTGCACGCCACCTACCAACCAGTTCCCCTCGTTGCCGATGTCCACCACAACGGCATGAAAATTGCTCTCGAAGTGGCCAAACACGTAGACAAAGTGAGAATCAATCCCGGACTTTACGTGTTCGAGAAGCCGAAAGCCGACAGAACCGAATACACCGACGCCGAATTCGCGGAAATTGGCGCAAAAATTCGCGAAACCCTGGAACCTCTGGTAGTTTCCCTGCGCGACCAAGGCAAAGCTTTGCGAATCGGCGTTAATCACGGTTCCCTCGCCGAACGGATGCTGTTTACCTACGGTGACACGCCCGAAGGCATGGTAGAATCGGCCCTGGAATTCATCAAAATTTGCGAATCCCTCGACTTCCGCAACATCGTACTCTCCCTGAAAGCCTCGCGCGCGCCCGTGATGGTTGCTGCTTACCGCTTGATGGTGCACCGGATGGACGAACTCGGCATGGATTACCCGCTGCATCTCGGCGTCACGGAAGCAGGAGACGGCGAATACGGCCGCATCAAATCCACCGCAGGCCTGGCACCGCTGCTGACTGACGGTATCGGCGACACCATCCGCGTCTCGCTGACAGAGGCCCCGGAAAAGGAGATTCCTGTCTGCTACAGCATTCTGCAAGCCTTGGGACTGCGGAAAACGATGGTTGAGTATGTCGCTTGTCCTTCCTGCGGTCGCACTTTGTTTAATCTAGAGGAAGTGTTACACCAAGTGAGAGAGGCGACGAAGCACCTCACCGGTTTGGACATAGCAGTAATGGGCTGTATTGTCAATGGTCCTGGAGAAATGGCTGATGCTGATTACGGTTACGTCGGGAAGCAACCGGGTTATATTTCGCTGTACCGGGGCCGGGAAGAAATTAAGAAAGTGCCCGAAGACCGGGGAGTGGCAGAATTGATTGACTTGATTAAATCGGACGATCGCTGGGTCGATCCTTAGCCGATACTTTCTCTGTTGTTAGAGTTCGACAGTCCGACAGTCCAACAGGGGTTGAAACCCCTGTCTCATAGGTGAAGTCAGTTTAAACAGACTGAAGAGCACCCTTTTCAAAAGCTGCAGGGCCTGTTCCAAAAAGAATGAGTGTTCTATTCAGGGTGGGCACCCTCACGGGCCCCTGAATAGAACTCGGCAAAGTGGAATAATATATGTACGCCAAACGCGAGCCGGCCTTGCCTGTGTTAGATTGAGCGTAATTATTCTGAACTCTTTTCCTCCCGCGCGTCAGACAAATGGTTATAACAAAACGAGGGCTTGTTCTAAGTGCAGCAGCAGTGGTACTCACTGCTGTAACTCTTGCGAACACTGGTTGCAGTTCTAAATCTCTGGCTTCTTTTCGGGGAAGCCCTAAAGAGTTGGTTGATGAAGTTTGGCAAATTATTGACAAAAGTTATGTGGATGGCACTTTTAACCAGGTTGACTGGAAAGCGGTGCGGAATGATTATTTGAACCGGACTTATACCAGCGACGAGGAAGCTTACAAAGCAATTCGGGAAATGCTGAAGAAGCTGGACGATCCTTATACGCGGTTTATGGATCCTCAAGAGTTCAAAAATATGCAGGTTGACACTTCTGGGGAACTGACAGGAGTTGGGATTCAGTTGACTCAAGATGAGGAAACCAAAAAGTTGGTGGTGATTTCGCCGATCGAAGATACCCCTGCTTTTACTGCTGGTATTCTGGCAAAAGATATTATTACTAAGATTGACGGCAAGAGCACCGAAGGCATGGATACGAATCAAGCGGTAAGTTTGATTCGCGGCCAGGTGAATACTGAAGTGACGCTGACTATTTTGCGGGGAAGCAAAGAATTAGAATTTAAGCTGAAACGCGCTAAAATTGAAATTCATCCTGTGCGGCACTCGGTGCAGAAGACTCCCATCGGAGAAGTCGGCTATATTCGCTTAAATCAGTTCAGTGCGAATGCTGCATCGGAAATGCGATCGGCAATTAAAGATTTGGAACAGAAAAAGGTAACGGGGTATATTTTAGACTTGCGTTCCAATCCCGGCGGGTTGCTGTACGGAAGTATTGAAATTGCTCGGATGTGGCTCAAAGAAGGTACGATCGTCTCCACGGTTGATCGAGTCGGTGAGGCCGATAAACAAACTGCAAATAAGGCAGAACTCACAGACAAACCGTTAGTTGTACTGGTAGACGGCGGTTCAGCAAGTGCTAGCGAGATTCTATCCGGTGCTTTGCAAGACAACAAACGCGCGGTTTTGGTGGGAACAAAGACGTTTGGTAAAGGTTTAGTTCAGTCAGTACGCGGCGTGGGAAATGGTGCCGGTTTGGCGGTGACAATTGCCAAGTATTTTACTCCCAACGGCACTGATATCAACCACGCCGGGATTGAACCGGATTTTAAGGTAGAACTCACCGACGCTCAAAAACAGGAATTGAGGCGCGATCGCGATAAAATTGCTACGACGGCAGATCCGCAGTACGCGAAAGCTATGGAAGTTTTGACAAAGCAAGTTACTGGTAAAACCGGGAACAATAAGGCTGAGGCGAAACCGAATGCTGCGCCACCTAAGCCGACTGCGGCGCAGGCAAAACCGAGTGCAGCACCTTCTAAATCGAAGTAGAAAACCTGTTTAGGGTTTCAGTTAAAAAAAAGCATTCGGGGGAAGAATTACGGCTAAAAGCCAAGATTTTAAACTCGAATGCTTCGCTATTTTTTGCCATGCGTCATTGCGACTCACGTTAGCTTTCGCGATTCAGAGGAAAGCAATCGCAATCCGTCATTGCGGCTGGCATTTGCCTGCGCGAATTAATCCGATGCGGCGGGCTATGGCATCTTCGGGCGAATCGTAAGGGCCCCACTTTTCAATAATACTGGGGTTTTGTTCTTCGAGTTGGGCGATCCTCTGCGAGGGCTCCGCCAACGGCAAAATCTCGCAATTACCGGCAGGACGTTTAACAATATAAAATTTTGGTGTTTCTGTCATAGCTAAATTCGTAAAATAAAAGCTGGATACTAACTAGGCAATTGGCTCATTATATCAAATAGGGAAACGGCACTGCCCTGTCCAAACCGTGTCTTAGCATTAAACTCGCATTCCGACAGTAGTTGAAACCCCTGCCGGACTAAGGATTTAACAGCCGGGAACTAATAAGAATTAAAAAAAACTAACACTTTCGGAAGATGCCACAAAATTTATCTATGATAAAAATATAGACATTTGTCTAAACAGTGCATTAAACCCTTTCAGAACTACCCAAATATTCTAATCAATACCAAAAAAACCATGCAATTTTTGCCCAAAATAATCCCTGAAATTCAAGCAGAAATCCTACCAGTTAACGAATCACCGCCTGAACTTGTTACTTTCGATGTCGGCGGTATGAAATGTGCCGGCTGCGCGAAAGCTGTGGAACGCCAACTCATGCAGTATTCAGGCGTCATTTCAGCTTGCGTTAACTTAGCCGTAGAAGTCGCGACGGTTGAGTGTCAACCGGGGACTGTCGATGCAGAGGCTTTAGCGAAAAAGTTGACTGATAATGGATTTCCCTCTCAGTCTCGTTTAGGTGAACATCAGCAGGAAGCAGAAGCGGCAACAATTGAACGGCGACGGCAAGAAATTCGACAGCAAATCAAGCAATTGACGATCGCCCTTATCTTAATTATTCTATCCGGTTTAGGTCACGTACTCGGCACAAAAGCCCCAATTCTCAGCAATATTTGGTTTCACTGGGGACTCGCCACCCTCGCTTTGCTGGTACCGGGCCGCCCGATTATCGTTGATGGGTGCCGCAGTTTGTGGCGAAATGCACCCAACATGAATACTTTGGTAGCTTTAGGCGCTGTTACAGCTTACACCGCTAGCAACGCGGCGCTGCTGTTTCCACGAATGGGATGGGAGTGCTTTTTTGACGAACCGGTGATGCTGCTGGGCTTTATTTTGTTGGGAAAAACTCTGGAACAGCAAGCCCGACGCCGCGCTGCATCAGCTTTACAAGCTTTAATCGCATTGCAACCGGCCAAAGCCCGCTTAGTTGATTTTAAACTTTCGAGTTTAGATTTGCGATCGGAAGAATTGCCTTTAAACTCGACATCAAAGGTCTACGATCCACAATACATTGAAATTCCAGCCGATCGCGTCCGAGTCGGAGAATGGCTGCAAGTTTTGCCCGGGGAAAAAATACCGGTAGACGGCGAAATTTGCGAAGGCAAAACAACGATAGATGAGTCGATGCTGACTGGCGAATCGATGCCGGTTTTGAAGCAACCAGGAGATACAGTTGCGGCAGGAACTATCAATAAATCCGGGGCAGTGGTGATGCGCGCAACTCGCACCGGTAAGGAAACAACTGTAGCTCAAATGGTGGCTTTGGTGCAGGCAGCCCAAACTCGCAAAGCACCGATTCAAAATTTAGCTGATACTGTCGCGGGATATTTTGTGTATGGGGTGATGGGGATATCGCTTTTAACTTTCCTATTTTGGTATTTTGCCGGGACTCATATTTGGCCTTCTGTGCTTTTAGGACACGATATGGGGCATGGGGCATCGGGCATCGGGCATCGGGCAATGGGCATCGGGAATGGGGCATTGGGCATGGGAAATCACTTATCAGTTACCGATTATCAATTGCCAATTATCCATTATCAATCGCCTTTGCTGTTAAGTTTGAAATTGGCGATCGCAGTTTTAGTTATTGCTTGTCCTTGCGCTTTGGGACTGGCTACCCCAACAGCAATTTTAGTCGGTTCTGGCATCGGGGCGGAGCGCGGGCTTTTAATTCGCGGTGGTGATGTTTTAGAACGGGTGCATCAATTAGATACGGTGGTTTTTGACAAGACTGGCACTCTGACAACTGGAAATCTAACACTCACAGATTATTTGCCGATTTTCCAGAATTCGGAGTTGGATTTGAACTCCGATATTAATGTTGGAAACAAACAAGATGCCTGTTCCACAATTGATGGAGTTTCTGCAAGTGCGGTTGACTCAAAACTGCTGCAAATTGCGGCGGCGGTGGAAAGGGGCTCTTGTCATCCCATCGCCGCAGCGATTTTGCTGGAAGCTCAACAGCAAGGTTTGCTGCTGCTAGCTGCTGAGGATTTCTGCACGGAACCGGGCTTCGGGGTTTCTGCTTTGGTGGAGGGCCGGCGGGTGTTCGCGGGGAATGCTGAGTGGATGAAGGAGCAGGGGGTCGCTGTGGCGACGGAATTGTCGGGGTCTTTGCAAGACAAAACGGCGGTTTACGTGGCTTCTGGGGGCATTTTGCTGGGTGTAATCGGGCTAAAAGATACTCTGAGGCCGGATGCTAAGGCTGCGGTGGAACGTTTGCGGGGCATGGGATTGCGGGTGATGATGCTGACGGGGGATACGGCGTCGGCGGCGGCGGCGACGGCGCAGCAGCTAGATTTGACGGCGGCTGATGTTTTGGCCGGGGTGCGGCCGGAGGGGAAGGCGAGGGCGATCGCACTTTTGCAAGCCCAAGGCTGTAAAGTGGCTGTGGTGGGGGATGGCATCAATGACGCGCCGGCTTTGGCTCAAGCTGATGTCGGTATCGGTTTGCACTGCGGTACTGATGTCGCAGTTGAGACTGCTCAAATTGTGCTGATGCGAAATGCTTTGATGGATGTTGTTGAGTCGATCGAGCTGGGGCGCGCTACTTTTAATAAGATTCGCCAAAATTTATTTTGGGCTTTTGGTTACAATACCCTGGGAATCCCGGTTGCAGCGGGTCTTTTGCTGCCTGCAACCGGAATTCTACTCAGTCCTGCGGCGGCCGGAGCATTTATGGCGTTTAGTTCTGTTAGCGTGGTTACAAATTCTTTGTTTTTGCGCCGGGGATTTCGAGCTTAAAATTATGGATGACAGATAAAAGTAGGAGGTCATTGGTCATTAGCCACAAACTAATGACTAATGACTAATGAGTGAGGACTAATGACTAATGACTGATGGCTACAGTGCCATACTTTCCAAGAGTCGCCAGTTATTGTTGTTCATAATTGAACGACTAACTAGCTCGAACATTTGACGGCAGTGGTTGTTGGTTTGCAGGGGCAGTTCCTCGTTTTTAATCACGAAGTTCATGCGAACCTCTGAGTCGCTAGCCGTGTTTTTCTCAATTAGGACTTCTGCGGTGACAAGTTTGGCAAGGGAAACTTGACCGGGAAGCTCGCGAGCCATGACGGAATCTCCTGTATTGTAGATAATATCAAGATTGCATGACTCTAAAATTTCAATCAGGGACTGACGGAGACGGTCGATCGGAACGGCAACGATAAAAAAACCAGTATAGCGAGCCATAGACAACTCCAGCCGTGAGGCATTTAGACTTTATTATCATACCGAACCTAGAAGAGATGAACAGAACAATATGGATTTATTTTATTCCGGTGGGAAGTTAGGGCAATGAAGGGCAAACTTATCGTGTTTGAGGGGGTTGAAGGTGCGGGTAAAACTACGCAAATGCAGCGGCTGATAGATTGGTTGCAAGCAAGTTGCTTTCTGACAGTCCGGTTGGTGGCTACTCGCGAACCGGGGGGTACTGAGTTGGGAAGGGGACTGCGACATTTGCTGCTAAAACAAGATTCGGGAGAATTGGTATGCGATCGAGCAGAATTAATGATGTATGCTGCCGATCGCGCTCAGCACGTTGAAACTTTTCTCAAACCCGAGTTATCGAAGGGAACGATTGTTTTATGCGATCGCTTTACTGACTCTACGATTGCTTATCAGGGCTACGGCCGCGGTCTTAAGTTAAATTTAATTAAGCAGTTGAATGAAATTGCCACCGGCGGCTTGGAAAGCGATCTGACTTTGTGGCTGGATATTAATGTGGAGACGGGTTTGGCGAGGGTAAGGGCTCGGGGAGGGTGCGATCGGATCGAGCAAGCAGATTTGAAGTTTCACCGCCTTGTACAGCAAGGTTTTGCGGAGTTAGCCCAGGAAAATAAATCTCGCATTGTCCGAATAAATGCCGATCGGCCTGAATATGAAGTCGCTCAGGAAATTCAAACTATTGTAACTCGCAGGTTAGAAGCTTGGGGATATTTAAATAATACATCTTCTGAAAAATAGCGTTACATAATATCTAGAAACAGGGCAACTCCGTGCCCTTCTCCAGCAACTTACAACTTAACATTGTTAACTCAAAACAATTATGTAGCAGTCTATTAAACCACAATAACCTTTTGGTATTATAGCAACCACCACCGATGCTTAAGATGTTCTTAATTGCTGACACCCTAGATTTTCTTCTTTCATCCTTCTTCCTGATATCCGTTACATCCGTTACATAATCCGTTGCCGAACTTCCTTCTTCCGCAAACATGAATTATTTCACATCATTAATCGGACAAGAGCGACCAGTAGAATTGCTAACACAAGCAGTCGAGCGAAACCGAATCGCTCCTGGTTATTTATTTGTCGGCTCTAACGGCATCGGAAAAAGTTTAGCTGCTCAGTCTTTCATCGAGCTTTTATTCTCAGCCAATCTTGCCGAAACCCGATTAATAGCCTCCGTGCAAAATCGCGTGCGGCAGCGCAATCATCCAGACTTACTCTGGGTAGAACCAACTTACATGAACCAAGGCAAACGGCTTACACCAAAGGAAGCAGAGGAAGCCGGTTTAAAGCGGAAAGCACCGCCACAGATTCGCTTAGAACAAGTTCGAGAAATCGGTAACTTTCTCAGCCGACCACCGCTAGAAGCTGGGCGTTCAGTCGTAGTTTTGGAACAAGCAGAAACAATGGGTGAGGGAGCCGCTAACGGCTTGCTGAAAACATTGGAAGAACCGGGAAAAGCAGCGCTAATTTTAATTGCTCCGACAGTGGAAGCTTTGCTGCCAACTTTGATTTCCCGCTGTCAAAAAATCCAGTTTTCTCGGCTGAATCTCCAAGCAATGGCACAAGTTTTGCAGCAAGCCGAATTCGCGGAGATTTTGGATCGTCCGGAGGTACTGGGGATGGCTCAAGGCAGTCCTGGGGAGGCAATTGCTATTTGGCAGCAACTGCAATCAATACCAGAGGATTTGCTGCAAAAGGTGAAGCAGTTGCCTCAAAATCTGCGGTCTGCTTTGGAATTGGCCAAGGAAATTGATAAAACTTTAGATACTGAATCTCAGTTGTGGTTAATCGATTATTTACAGCACTGTTACTGGCAACAATTTTTGGCAGGGAGAATTAGTCGATCGCCCTTAGATCCCTTGGAGAAAGCACGACAATATTTGCTAAACTACGTACAGCCGCGATTAGTTTGGGAATGCACGCTAATGGGAATATGTCAAGCATAATTTAGTGCCAAGTTTTATCCCAATACGATGAGTAACACGATGGAAAAAGCCACATTTGCCGCCGGTTGTTTTTGGGGAGTTGAACACAAGTTTCGCGCCGTTGCAGGTGTCGTCTCGACTGCTGCGGGCTATACAGGAGGTCACTGGCCGAATCCTTGCTACCTGGATGTTTGTGCTAGAGTCACGGGTCACGCTGAATCTGTGCTGATAGAGTACGATCGATCGCAGGTGAGTTACGAAGCACTGCTAGATGTATTCTGGAACTGTCACGATCCAACCCAAATCAATCGCCAAGGCCCCGACAGAGGCGAACAGTACAGGTCTGTAATTTTTTATCACAATTGGGAACAAGAAAAAGCCGCTCGCCTCTCCAAACAAAAATTGCAAAGTTCCGGTAAATACGACAAAAATATTGCCACCGAAATCAAACCTGCTGCTGAATTTTATATGGCAGAGAATTACCACCAGCAATATATTGAGAAGAAGCGAAATTTGTCAAATTTAATTAGTTAAAAAGTAGGCAGACGCGACCAAAAATAAAAGATATTAGGGGCGGCTAAGGCAATAATATATACTAGCGACAGTTTATTATTAATGCAAAACCCGGTCTCCCCCAAGCCATGTTTATTTCCACCTACTCAGTAATAAATCATTAGTGATGAGATAGTGTTTGGTAGGGGCAATACCCTCGTGGTAAGCCGCCTATGCGATATTCGAGACAAATTTCAGCTTTGACAATTGCTAAAAGAATAGAGATTCGGGTTTGGAATGCCAGTGTGAGGAGAATTGATAGCGTTTTAAACAGATTGTTACGCAAGTCATAATATTATAAAAATGCTGTAGTAGTTGGGGACGTAAGACCCAAAAATTTTGCAATAAATACTAAATGAAGATTGGGAATTTATGTTTCAATTCTCTTGGCTTAATAGCAGTTTTTGCATCTATAATTCTCGTCATTAGTCAGCAATTATTAGTCATTAGTCGGATGACAGGGGCAAAAGGGAAGAATATCTACTTTTGCATTCTTGCCTGTTTATTTGCTAAGCTAGAGGTAGCGCTCTCTCATCAATAAACCTTAGATTTATGCACAGGTTATTAACTGGGAAACTGCGAATAGAGTATTTAACAATACCAATCGCTAATCTTCCAGCAAATCTATCCGGTACTAAAATTGTACAGCTTACTGACTTTCACTATGACGGGGTTCGGCTGTCGGAATGGTTGCTAGAAAAGGCGATTGCTGCGGCTAATGAAGCTGAACCCGACATGATTTTTTTAACTGGTGACTTTATTACCTACGACCCCGCACCTATTTACGCCTTAGTGCAGCGATTGAAAAACTTGCAAAGTCGGGTTGGAATTTACGCGGTTTTGGGCAATCACGACCACTATTGGCCGGGGGCAAAGAGAGAGGTTGCTAATGCTTTAAATAGCGTGGGGATTCGGGTTTTGTACAACGAAGCAATCTATCACTTGGGGCCCCAATTGGCTGTAGTTGGGCTAGCAGATTTTTGGTCGGGCGATTTTGCGCCTGAACCTGTAATGGCATCAATAAATTCCGCGATTCCTCGGATTGTGTTGTCTCACAATCCTGATACTGCTGAAAAACTGCAAAATTGGCGTATTGATTTGCAGTTATCTGGACACACCCACGGCGGTCAAATCGTTATTCCAGGTATCGGCCCTTTGTACGCTTGGGTCAGAAAAATTGGCTATTTTATTCCTACACGAATCCGAAAGTTCATTCCTTTTATGTCGGCTTGGGATCGAGTAGTTACTCACTGGGAATGGGCTAGCGGTTTGCATCAGGTTGGGAGTAATTTGCTGTACGTAAATCGCGGTTTGGGAACTTATTCGCCCGGGAGGCTATTTTGTCCCCCGGAGGTAACAGTAATTACTTTGGTTTGTCAAGATATGTAAGGGCGGGTTTAGGGTGCAGACTTTCCCGATAATAGATAATATAGCAGAGGGAAGAAGGAAGTTCGGCAACGGATTATGTAACGGATGTAATGGATGTCATTCCGATGGAAGAGGGAAGAGGGAAGTTCGGCAACGAATTCTTTAACGGATGTAACGGATGTAATGAATGTCAGTCCAATGGAAGAGGGATTTTTGTACAATTTATATTATTTTTAATTTGCTTCTCCAAAGCGATAGCCTCTGCCGTAGACTGTGTGAATTAGGACAGATTCGCCCGGGGCTTCTATTTTGCGGCGCAGCAGGCGAATTTGAGCGGCTAATACATTGCTGCTGGGTTTTTCTGCTTCACTCCACAAATACTGGTGAATTTGTTCGTGTGTTAGCAATTGACCCGTATGGCGCATTAAGTATTCTAATAACTGGCATTCTTTTTCAGATAAGTCAATTGTGCGATCGCGCCGATAAGCTAATTGATTGTCGTAGTCTAGCTGTAAATCTGCAACTTGCAGCCGCCCGACAGCAACCTCGGCATCAATAGTAGGAGGCCGCCGCAGTAAGGCGCGGACTCTGGCTAGCAGTTCTCGCAGTTCAAAAGGTTTGACCAAATAGTCGTCTGCACCGGCGTCGAGTCCTTGTACGCGATCGTCTACGGTATCTTTGGCGGTGAGAAATAGCACTGGCGTACTCCTTCCTTGCGATCGCAACTTCTGGCAAATTGCCAGTCCGGTTTGTCTCGGCAACATCCAATCCAAAATTAGCAAATCGTAATTGCCCTGCATTGCTAAATTGCTGCCACTTGCTCCGTCAAATGCCACATCAACTGTATAACCTTCGCGGGTTAAAACTCGACTCAAAGGATCAGTTAACTCAACTTCATCATCAACTAAAAGAATCCGCATCCTGATTTCAAATTTGAGATTTGAGATTTTAGGTTAAGTAAACTGATTTTTCCTAGATTTTAATGTGTGGAATACTTTCCGTTTCGCTGCAAGCTGCTGCTACCCATTCCTGGATGGCAGGCAAGGCAAAAATCGCATCCGTATAAGCTTTTGCTGATGAATCTAGTTTGACTCCGTAGGTGACAAAACGCATGACAACGGGGGCAAACATAGCGTCAACAATTGTGAATTTTCCGAACAGCATATTGCCGCTTGTCCCGAATTTTTGGCGGCATTCGCGCCAAATGGTAAAGATGCGATCGATCTCTGCTTCAACACCGGGAGTCATCCCTTCTCCCGGATAGCGGTTGCGACAGTCCATGGGCATATTTTCTCGCACATTTTGGAACCCCGCGTGCATTTCGGCGGCAATGGAACGGGCGATCGCCCGTTCCGCTACATCTGTCGGCCACAAATCATTTGCAAAGCGATCGGCAATGTATTCGCAAATTGCTAAAGATTCCCACACTTTTAACTCGCCGTCTATTAAAACTGGCACTTTTCCCGAGGGAGAATAGCGCCGAATTTCTTCATTGGTTGTTGGCCAGTCTAAGGGGATTCTCACCTCGGCAAATTCCAGTCCAGCTTGTTTCATCGCCAGCCAAGCGCGCAGCGACCAAGAGGAATAATTTTTGTTGCCGATTACCAGAGTCAATTTCGTCATAGTTTAGCTTTCAGCTATTTGCAATCGCCAGTTAAATTCTAATTTTTAGAGTTGAATACACAAACGCGTGATACACAATGACGATCCTCTTCGAGGGCTTCACTAACGGGCGCTATGCCCGTTTTCTGCACCAGCCTCTGCAAGCATTTTACATTAACAGCCTCCCACCGTTCCGCGTTTTTCTGCAAACTGCGATCGGGGGGCGCGATCGAACACGCTTGATTGCACATGGAGCGAGAAGCCTCTGTCCCTGGGAACGCTAGCCTGGTTAGCGCTAGGTACAGCTACTGTATAGTCCATTTCCTCCCGCTCTACACCACCGCCTGAGAGGATTTCATCTACTGTAATCTTTTTCAGGGAATCCGGGTCTACACTGTGAAAATTTTCGTCAAATTCTTGATGGTTTTCCATACCGACCGCAGTTTAAAAAATTGACTCAATAAAAAATTACTAAATATAATATATCCTCAAACAATGGATCAAGCAATACCTGAAATTTATTTTTCGCTCTGAACTCTATGTGTTATTCTGAGTTTGGTAAAAGCTGTTTCTGCTTAGGCCGCGATCGCCCCCTTTCCAAATTAAGAAATTTACCCTCTAAAAATTGACATGATTACTGTTGCACTTCCCAAAGGTGGATTGTTAGGAGATAGCATTCGGCTGTTTAAATCGGTTGGATTAGACTTCAGTGCTTTTCTCGATTCCTCTAACCGACAACTTCAAATTTATGACCCTACAGGCACTGCCAAAGCTTTGCTGGTAAGGACGCATGACGTACCAGTTTATGTGGAATACGGTCAAGCGGATTTGGGAATTGCTGGCTATGATGTTTTGCGGGAAAAAAAGCCGAAAGTTGCCAATTTAATTGATTTAAAATTTGGCAAGTGTCGGCTGTCGGTGGCAGTGAAAGAATCTAGTTCTTACCGACGAACGGTGGATTTGCCTCCTCACGGTAGAGTTGCTTCTAAGTTCGTACACTGTGCAAGAGAATATTTTCACAATTTGAATTTACCAGTGGAAATTGTGCCGCTTTACGGTTCTGTGGAGTTGGGGCCGATTACGGGTATGTCGGAGGCAATTGTGGATTTGGTTTCGACTGGCAAAACTTTGCGGGAAAATGGTTTGGTGGAAATTGATGTTTTGTTTGAAAGTTCGGCTTATTTAATCGGTCATCCTCTGAGTTACCGTTTGAATGCGGGGGGGGTGAATGAGTTGATCGGGAATTTGAGAGAGCAAGTTTTGACGGCTGTTTGATCCGCACTCCAATTAGAGTAGACTTATTGGATAAATCTTTCATTGAGAGGGAAAGCACAGACGCAACGCAAAGGCAAAGCAGGATAATTAGCGACTTTTGCAATATATCTAATACTATTGTGGGGTGGGCACGCGAGCCCGCCCTAAAAGTTAAATCTTTATGAAGTGCTATTTGCAGGTAGAAAACCTAGTTTTTCCTGGCAGCGATTTATATAAAAACTTACGACTGTATCAGCCGGGTTTTGTTCGATTAGTTGCTGAAAATATCCCAAGGCTGCGACAAATCTTTCGGATTGCCATCCTTGAATTCCTTTGTCAAATAAACTCTGCGTAAGCTGCTTTGCCTCAGAGTCTGGACAGGATGCTGCCCAGATTTCGTAGATTTCAATAGCTTGCTGCTTGCCGCGTGGGGTTACTCGATCGATCCAGCGATAGTAATAATTGTTCCTTGGTAAATCGCTGTCAGCAGCAGTCGCCCCAGAAGTAGAAATCATAGTCTCCTGTGTTTCCACTTCTAAGTCGCACTTTAATAATAGACTTTCTTTTGAGTGGGAGTTGGAACTTATCCCATTTAGAAATTCTCTAGCATGAACGATCGCATTTTCGCTAACAATAATTTGGCAACCGTATATTTTAGTTAAATTTTCTAACCGAGAAGCTGTATTTACCACATCGCCGATGACTGTAGAGTCCATGCGGCGATCGGAACCCAAAGTGCCGATCATGCCGATACCTGTGTTAATTCCTGTACCAATATTGACTGGAGATTCTAAATTGTATTTGTGGCGACTGGCATTAAATTCTTGCAAAGTTTCTTGCATTGCTACTGCAGCTTCTATCGCATCCATGGCGTGAGAATTGGGCTTGTCAAATACTGCCATGATTGCATCGCCTAGGTATTTGTCAATAAACCCGCCGTGGGATGTTATGCAATCGTTCATTTTAGTAAAAAAAGCGTTCAACCATTCAAAAGTCTCCCGAGCTTGTTGAGATTCAGCGATCGTAGTAAACCCGCGAATGTCGCAAAATAAAACAGTCAGCTCTTCTTCTGTGACATTGCCCAACTGAATAGATTCTATTCCTTGCGGCGCAATTCGCTCTAGAAGTTGCTCTGGCACAAATAGCTGAAATTTTTCTGAAAGATATTCGTTAGCTTCCCAAGCTGCGGCGATTTGGCGTTTGCTTTGCTCTTTGACTTGCTGGTTGAATTGGGAAGATACCGCTTGCGATCGCATTTGACTCAACTGCAAAATATTTTCAACTTTGGCCAGCAACAAACGACTGTTAAAAGGCTTTGTCAAATAATCATCTGCCATCATTTCTAACCCTTTGATGCGAGACATATCGTCATCGAGGGCAGTTAAAAAAATCACCGGTACAGTTTGCAATGCCGTATCTTTCCGCAGGCGATCGCACACATCAAAACCGTCCATCTCCGGCATCATAATATCTAGTAAAATTAAATCGGGTCGAGATGCGCGGGCGAGGGAGAGCGCTTCATCGCCAGATAGTGCTGATACTGTGGTGTATCCTTTCATGAGCAATAACTCTTCCAGTAAAGTCAGATTAGCTGGCTCGTCATCAACCAACATGATACAGGGCGACTTGTTTGACATGGAATATGATCTAATATATTGAATTTAGCTCGGGAGTTGCGCGTGGGGAAGCTCGAAAACTGGTTGATGCGTATATTTCTCGTTACTAAACTCGATATTTTTCGTAGGAACCGGCTTTCGGAGGCAAGTGCGGACAAGTCATATACATATTTATCTACTCTTGAGTTTAACCTTTGTTGTTATCAATTATCATAAATGGCAGTGCTGGAACTGCAAATAATTATTGTTAGCCCAGAAAAGAACGGACAGTAGCGATCGTCAAATTCAGATCCAGCGGCTTACTCAAATAACCAGAAGCGCCAGCTTCCAAACATCGATCGCGATCGCCAGGCATCGCCATCGCCGTCACCGCAATCATCGGTACCGACTCCCAGACAGGATCTGCTTTAACTCGACGCATCAACTCAAAGCCATCAACATCCGGCAACTGAATGTCCATCAAAATCAAATCCGGCAGCAACTCCGGGGCCGCAGAGGCGGCGAGAATACGATCGACCATCGCCTTGCCATCCGCGAGTATCTCTACCCCATACCCCTCCAATTCCATCACCTCAGAAATTAACATTTGGTTAAAAGGCTGGTCTTCGACAACCAAAATCCGCTTGCTGCCAATGGGTAAAGCAATCGCAGAAGCAGGAACTAACTTGGTATCCAAAGCGCAAGAAGCAAAGTGTCCCAACTGTTGACGCATCTCCGTCAACGGCAGCCAAACGCGGAAAAGACTTCCCCGATCGCAAACCGATTGAAAAGAAACAGTTCCCCCGTGCAATTCTGTCAGACGCTTAGTCAAAGCCAAACCCAAACCTGTACCTTCGTGCCGCCTAGTCAGGGAAGAATCGACCTGTTGAAAAGGTCGAAATAGCAAGTGCCAGCGGTCTTGAGGAATGCCGATGCCGGAGTCTTGTACCTCAAAACAAAAATAAGGAGTGCTGGCATTTATAGGAGAACAATCCGGTCGATAGTCGCCCTTTATTTCACTGCCGTAGACCAGACGCCCGCTGAGTTTAACTTGTCCTTGTTCTGGGGTAAATTTTATGGCATTGGAAAGTAAATTAATCACAATTTGTCGCACTCGCCGTTCGTCGAGCAAAACTTTAGTAATGCGGTAGTCGAGTTCTAAAGACAAACCAATTCGCTTTTTGTCTGCCCGTGGCTGCATCATTTTTATACAGTCTGTCGCGAGTTCGTGAACGCGAACCGGTTGTAAATTGAGTTCTACTTTCCCCGCTTCAATTTTAGAAAGGTCGAGAATATCGTTAATTAGCTGCAACAAGTGCTGGCCGCTTTTTTCGATCAGTTCTAAATAGTTGATTTGTCGATCGCTCAACTGTCCGGCTGTTTGTCGCAGCAGCAAGTCAGAAAAGCCGAGAATGCTGTTGAGAGGCGTCCGCAATTCGTGGGACATTGAGGCTAAAAACTCGGATTTCAACTGAGAAGAATACTCTAATTGTTCGTTAACTTGGCGCAGGTTCTCTTGTGTCTGAGCCCGCTCGATCGCCGCCCCCAGAGTCCGGCAAGCAGCCTCCAGCACTTCTTGGTTGAGGGCGGT
>NZ_JAUBQR010000407.1:0-2279 GCF_036701385.1 Microcoleus sp. Pol12B4
CTGGTGAAACCACCCCAGTAGCAATGGTTGCTCCTTCTATCAATGGTTAATTTTTAACTTGAGATAATCAAAAAGCGCTCCTAGAAATAGGGGCGCTTTTTGTTTGAAAAAAAATAATTTTGCGATGAATCGGCGGTAGAAACCGCGCCTAAACAAACGAAGTCCGCATCCGCGGATTAAAGAATAGAATATTAGGATAGACTCCAAGTTTTGGAAGCCGTATATTATGGCTGGGGTGGTAACAACCACGCTGAAACAAAGAGGGAGTAAGTATTGAGCAAAGGTGTGCTAAAAAAAGATAGTCAGCAAAATTGTTATACGCTTGCCTATCCAAAAAATAATGATACCAACATTCTACCGCATTCATTTAGAAAAAAAACTAACGTTAGCTCAGTTTAAGCTGATTGAAATCTTGTTACCCGTGATACAATCCAAATAACAAATCAGATTAGAACGGCTCTCCCGCGTATTTCCCTCTCTAATTACCAGCGAAAGTCGGCGACGTAAGTTACAAAGATTTTTGGATTTGCCCAACTTAACTATTTCATTAATTTGGTTCCCATTAATTAGTTATTGGTTGACAACTTATTGTCGTGTTGCTACTCGTTTATCAATCGCAATTGACCGCAGTCAATAAGGGCGCATTAATCTTTTTATGGTTAGCCTAATCTGGGAAAAAAGAGCAGTTCCCTTATACTGGTCGCTGCTGCCAAAATTAGGAAACAGTAACTTGGAGTCACAAACTACAAATTTAGAGCAAATCTTACCATTATTTTAAAAATATAAAGTTATCGTTTTAGGAGACCGTAAATTTTGTTCTTTGGATTTAGCAAACTGTCTTAAATCAAAGGAGGTGTCGTTTTGCTTGAGACTCCAAAAGAATCATTGTATCGAAATGGACGATTTAATTTGGCAACGGTTATATGAGCGAGGAATAGTACCCAGAACATCTTTTTATGTTCAAGGAAAAAGAGTGAGAAAAACTCGACCTGTCACCGGATTTGAGCTTGCTTGCAAATGGAAAAAAAATTATGGGAAATATCAAGTTAAAGAAGCTTGGTTTATTCTCACGAATTTAGGTTCATTGCCAGCAGCAATCAATGCTTATCAGCAGCGCATGGGCATTGAAGAAATGTTTCGAGACTGTAAAAAAGAAGGCTACGATCTGGAAGGGACTAGCCTAAAAGGAAACAGACTTATTAATATGATTCTCCTGATGACGCTTGCCGACAGTTCCGCAATATTTCAAGGCACTGAATAGAGAAAGAAGCAGGTACAAAAATATGTATCTCGTCGCAAAGAACCGAAGAGGAAATATCGTAGACGGAGTACATTTGGTGTTGGCGTAGATGCCGAAAAGTGGGTTAATTATCTAGAACAATATGCTTTGGAGATGCAACAGTTAATGAAGTTAACTCGAAATAAACGCCGCTTTTATGAACAAGCTCTGAAGGCTGCAACCCTTATTTGGTCTATATCCTAAGCCTCTTTGTCACCCCCCCAGCCCTGCTGCAAGTCTTAGGCAAGAACAGCATTGGTTATGCCACATTCGCTCAAGGGTTATGCCACATTCGCTCAAGTAGTTAATCAGAGAACGGTGCGCGTTGTTCCAGTCAACGGTGCGACGACGGATGCTGGTAACTATCCTTAGAAGCGGCAGTTGTACTATGCCTACAAAAATCCTCCTAGCCAAGCAGTTAAGGATTTCTTGGGCTATGCGACTTCTTCGGAAGGACAGAAAGCTATGCTGGCCGGAAATTGAGCCTTTGCAAACCTCCGACATTCAGTGAAATAGTCCACCAGACTGAAGTCTGGCGCTGCAGAAGCTTAGGTTCACACAGGCGGACTTCTTCTTTAACCCACATAGGTGGGTTTTGTGTGTGTAGACGCGGTTACCAACCGCCCGCAACCCTACAAACCTCAAAATACTATTCATTTGTCATTGCTGAACTGATAGGCTAATATTCGATGTAATTTAAAATTTAAGGTTTTTCTGTGAACAAAAGTCGCGAACCCGTCGAAAGTTTACTTCTCTACTATTTATTCAAATGGTCAATTGTCAGCCCGATGCTGCACCTGTACTTTCGAGGCCGCATCTACGGTGCAGAAAATGTTCCGACAGAAGGGCCTGTGGTAGTAGTCAGCAATCACGCCAGCGATTTTGACCCGCCGATTTTGTCGAATTGCATGAGGCGACCTGTCGCATTTATGGCAAAGGAAGAGTTATTTAAAGTTCCTATTTTGAAGCAGGCAATTACGCTTTACGGTGCTTACCCAGT
>NZ_JAUBQR010000130.1:0-19339 GCF_036701385.1 Microcoleus sp. Pol12B4
CCTTCACTATTTTTTGCCGGAGATCGAGAGAATACGCTTTCATTAGGTTTGACTACAACAATGATATTTTGTTGTACTTCATTACAGCGGAATCCGCTGTAATATACCCGATCGCGCTTCTGAATGGTTTGACGACTACCAAGGCCGCGCCTTCTTTCCCGCTCTGCAAGGTCGCGCATTTTCCGAACTGGACAAAAACGGTATCAAAACAGTTTACAGCGGCGGCGAACTGATCCAACACGCGCCTTTATTCCCCGCCATTGGCAATCACGAAATTATGGGTTGCTTTGCAACCAACAGCCCACTTGGTGACCAATTTAATGATCCTTTCCCCCGCGCCGCTGCCGAGAAAATATACGCTCTCAATGCTGGATACTTGAATCCAAATCATGACTCTTCAGTGCGCGAAATGTGGCTCAAAAATAATACTTTTAATAGCGATACCTATGACGAAATTTTCACTTTACCGGGAGGCAAAAATTACTATGCTGTGACTTTTGGCGACGTGCGGTTAGTTACTTTGTATGTTACTAATATTTGGCGGACTCCGAATTTAGATCCGGGTGCGAGGGGCAGGTATCGCGAACGGGACGAAGATTTTAATAATCCCGAAAAATGGGGATACGGACAGCATATTTTTGAGCCGATCGTCAAGGGCAGTGCTCAATATACTTGGCTGCAACAAGAGTTAAAGAGTTCGGAATTCCAGCAGGCAAAATATAAAATTGTGATGTTTCACCACCCGCCGCATTCTCTGGGTGACAATATTGTACCTGCTTATACTGACCCTGTGCAAATAGTCGATCGCGCTGAGAATGGCGAGATTAAAATGGTGCGTTACGAGTATCCGAAACAGCAAGATTATCTGATTGGGGATGTAGTGCCGCTACTAGAAACAGCGGGGGTGCAGTTGGTATTTTACGGACATTCGCACTTGTGGAATCGATTTGTAAGTTCCAGGGGAATGCACTTTTTAGAGACTTCTAATGTGGGCAACAGTTACGGTGCTTTTGCGGGGGAAAAGCGCCGATTTGTGCCGCCGGGATATCGGGAAGATTACAGCGCAATTGGAGACCCGAACGGATTGGAACCTGTGGTGCCGACTGTTGCGCCTTTGTTGGGACAAGACGGGCGGCCGCTGCCGTATATTGATAGCAATGATATTACGGCTTTTACTATTTTTGATACGGGTAGTGGTGTTGTGAGTAGCTACTATTTTGATACGCGGAAACCGGAGTCGGAAGTGGTGAAGTTTGATGAGTTTAAGTTAAGAAATTCGTAAATTGATTTAGTAGGGACAGGGCAGTGTTTAAAGCGTCTCAACTTAAGACTAAAACCCTCTATTTCTCTCGTTTATATCCAAGTCTCGATCCCCCTAAATCCCCCTTAAGAAGGGGGACTTTGAAGACTCTAGTCCCCCCCTTGTTAAGGGGGGTTAGGGGGGATCGGGGAGTTAGTGGAAATCGAAAAAATTGTGAACTCAAAGGATTAAACCTTCTCTTTCCCAGGCGGAACCAAACCAGTTTTATTCAAACCCGCATCAATCTGCCTGAGCAATTTAAAATCGTCTTCGGGTAAGGAATTAACAGGCGAGTGTTTTTCCAGAAACGAGAATGCTTGCCGAAATTCACGCGGCCGGGAGTCGATCGCACTATCAAAGTGACAAGGTACAATCCTTTGAAAATCCCAAGTCGCCACTTTATCCACCCAATCGAGAGTTTCCCTCGGCGCGCGGTTGAGAATCAAAGTCTGCAAAATCGGCGCTACCAACAACCGCCCACCTCCCCGCAAAGCCTCAAACGATCGCTCCCAATGTGTTTTCCACTTGAACGGATACAACCCGAAATAAGCTTTTCTTGAGCGTTCTGGCGCTTTGCGCGCGCTGGCAAATACCTCCGACCACGGCGGCACTTCCAGCACGCTGGGGCTAAAATACATGGCAAATAAGGCGATTCTCTGCCACCCTTTGCGCCGATTTTCGTGGGTGTCTGCCATCGTGTCCGAGGCGCTGTCTTTGGCGTGAAATAGCAGCGGGTACGAGTCGAGTTGGACGATCGCCGGCGGATTTTCGGGAATGGAAACTATGGAATCTGTTAACATCAGCGTGCGCGATCGCCTGTGAAATAACGCAACTTCAGCAAATCTGCCCAAACCGAGGTCGAGGGGGCCGAGAATTGCCCAGTCAAATTGATCGGCTAACGGGGTGTTGCTGCTGTCAAAGGGCAGTATAGAGGTGCGTTTGGCAGGCAAACCCAGCCAACTCAGCGGCAAATTCACGGGGAAACTCCACTGCTGCGGGGCGACAAACACCTGCGCTTCGGGAAAACACCTCGCAAAGGGGCCGACAAAAACTTTGTGCTCGATGCCGGAAACCGTTGTCAGCAGGATGTACTTCACCTCGCCGTGCTCTGCTACTAACTCTTTTACCAAGCGGATGCACTCAGGAGTGGGTGCAACGGGGGCGTAGACGAGAAGGCCTTCGGGTTCTAATTTAATTACTGTCATCCGAATCGGGACGACTACGTAGAAAATGCCTTGTAGCTGGTCAAAAGTCCAGATTGTGTCTTTAACTATTTCCTTGCGGATGGTGCGCCGCTTGCTGTAGGGATAGAGGGGGACGACTGGCCAAAAGGCCCAAGAATAGTCCCGAGAATCAATCTGTGCTGATGTTGGTATGCCTTCGCCCTCTGCCACTGGTGCGACTCCTTGCCGATTTTTTTGTACGTGCGTGCGATCGAACTATTGTTAGTTATAGATTAAGTTATCGTCTTGATCAATCGGCTGTTGAAACTGCTGCATAGAGTCAAACGAAGTCTGCCTCTGCGGACTAAGAGATCGAGAATGAATTTTTAGCTAGCTTGTCCTGATACAATGATAAGCTCGCAAAAATTTCTCAACTTAGTAGATATGACTCAAAACTACCGCATCACTCTTTTACCAGGAGACGGCATCGGCCCTGAAATTATCGCTGTGGCGGTAGATGTCCTGAAACTTGTCGGTCAACAATTGGACATCGGCTTTGAATTTCAAGAAGCTTTAATGGGCGGCGCTGCTATTGACGCAACAGGCAATCCGCTGCCAGAAGAAACACTCTTAAAATGCCGCGACTGCGATGCAGTATTGTTAGCAGCAATTGGCGGTTACAAGTGGGATAATTTGCCCCGCGAACAGCGCCCAGAAACGGGATTATTAGGACTGCGCGCTGGATTGGGATTGTTTGCAAATTTGCGTCCGGCGACTATTTTACCGCAATTGGTTGATGCTTCTAGTTTGAAAAGGGAAGTTGTCGAAGGCGTAGATATTATGGTCATCCGCGAACTCACAGGCGGTATTTATTTCGGCAAACCGAAAGGTATTTTTGAGACGGAAACAGGCGAAAAACGGGGTGTTAATACGATGGCTTATACCGAGTCGGAAATTGACAGAATCGGGCGAGTCGCTTTTGAGACGGCTAGGAAGCGGGGAAAAAGGCTGTGTTCCGTTGATAAAGCGAATGTTTTGGATGTTTCGCAACTGTGGCGCGATCGTATTATTGCCCTTTCTTCAGAATACCCGGATGTCGAACTTTCTCACCTCTACGTTGACAATGCAGCAATGCAGTTAATTCGCTGGCCGAAACAGTTCGATACAATTGTCACCGGCAATTTATTCGGCGACATTCTTTCCGATGCGGCGGCGATGCTAACTGGTAGTATTGGAATGCTGCCTTCTGCTAGTTTGGGAGCAAGCGGGCCGGGAGTTTTTGAACCCGTGCACGGTTCCGCACCAGACATCGCCGGACAAGATAAAGCCAATCCCATCGCCCAAGTTTTGAGTGCGGCAATGATGTTACGTTACGCCTTAAATCAGCCGGAAGCTGCTAATAAAATCGAGCAAGCAGTTGTCGAAGTTTTGAATCGAGGTTATCGCACTGGTGATATCATGTCGGAAGGCATGAAACTCGTCGGCTGTCGGGCGATGGGCAATGCTTTAATTGAAGTTTTGCAAGGTTGATCTATTTATTTTGTAGATACTGTCTTGACCTGTAAAGGGGTAGCGTTCAAATAATTGGGATCGAAAGGCTTTTGGGATTTGAAAATCCCAAAAGCCAAATGCAGAAACTTCCGATATCAGTGCATCAATTACCTGCATTTTGACCTTTCCACTACCCCATAATCGCACAGCGAGTCGGTTGGAGTAACGGGTTGCAAGGCATCGACTACATCCTGCAGATACAACGCCTTTTTTCGTCGGACGTTTCCAGTACAAGAGAAACGAGTTCTGCCTTTAACTGAAGTTTCAGAAGTGCGATCGCGCTTGAGTTAGACCAGCATAGGCTGCTAATTGACGCAGCATCAAGTTGCGGATGAATTGGAGGTGAATGTAACCACTCTAAAAAATTGGGAAGCGGGTAGACATATTCCAAAACTTTATCTCGAACAAACGAAAGTTTTGTGCGACCTCCTGAAGCTTTCCTTAGACGATTTGGTAGATTAACAAAGCAAAATAAGCAATAGCAAAAGTAACACCGATCGCACCTATTCCATGTCTAATCAAAAAGTGCGATCGTCTCTTCTCTTCCCCTCTTAAAAAAAATGCCCGTATTGTGCAGCGGCGATTGATTTAGAAAAGTGCAAGATCCAAACTTAAGCATGATCTCGCAATATGGTGTTTGTTCGGGGTAATCCTCCGGTGGTTTCCCCTACATGATAACTGCGGGTCTTGTACAATTAGGTAGTTTGTAAAAATTAACACATTTCTCTCTATTTAAAATCTTTATTTTAAAATATCTTTCCGCTTCTGCAATAGCAAAGTCGCGGTCAAATAAACTGCTGCGTGCAGACCTAAAATTTCCCTATTCCGATCTAAGTTTTGCCAAGTCGGTTCGTAGACTGCACTCTTCTCGAATAACTGCGGTAAGATTGTGCGATCGCACAATCTTACCGCAGTTCCCTCAACCGTTCACATAATAATCCCGCGTTCCCTTCGCATTCATCGCTTCCCCGAGTCGATTTAACCCGTACACATAAGCAGCAGTTCTCATGGAAACTGACAATTCCTGAGATTCTTTCCAAATTGCTTCTGTTTCTTCGACCATTTTATGCTTTAACCGCTGGTTGACTTCCTCCAGCGTCCAATAAAGTCCGCTGCGATTTTGCACCCACTCGAAATAACTAACCGTTACGCCTCCGGCATTAACTAAAATATCAGGAATTACGTGAATTCCCCTCGTTTCTAAAATCAAATCAGCAGCAGAATCAATGGGACCGTTAGCTACTTCAAAAATAAACTTAGCCTTAACATCATTAACATTGGCTTCCGTTATTTGATTCTCCAAAGCGGCTGGAATTAGCACGTCTACATCTAATGCTAAAAGTTGCTCATTTGTCAAGATTTCGTGTTCGATAATATTGCAAACAGAGCCTTCACAGTAAAGAGCTTTGATACCTTTGTTAGAGTCTTTAAAGCGTCGGATACTGGGGATATCCAGCCCTTGTTTAGCATAAATCCCCCCTTGGGAATCGCTGACAGCAACAACTTTGTAACCTGCTTTCCAGAGCAGTTCAGCTATTTCGGCACCTGCATTACCAAAACCTTGTACTGCTACAGTGGTATCTTGAGGATTGAGTTCAAATTTGGGTAAAATAGTTTCTACTACAAAAAAAGCACCCATTGCTGTTGCCGTATCTCTGCCCAGACTGCCACCAATTGTCACTGGTTTTCCTGTCACCACCGCTGGAGAAAGCTGCCGCTTAATAATATTGTATTGATCCATCATCCAACCCATAATCATGGGATTGGTGTAGACATCCGGCGCGGGAATATCGACATCGGGGCCGATGAAATCTGCGATCGCATCGACATAGCCCCGGCTCAACCGTTCCAATTCCAGTTTAGACAATTCCTTGGGATTGAGAGTAATTCCGCCCTTGGCTCCTCCAAAAGGCAAGTTCAAAACTGCACATTTAAAAGTCATCCAAAATGCTAAGGATTGCACTTCATCAAGGGATACTCCCGGATGATAGCGAACTCCTCCTTTAGACGGACCTCTGGTATTGTCGTAGCGCACCCGATAACCTTGAAAAATTCGCAGGGAACCGTCGTCCATCCGCACGGGAATAGATACAATTAAACTGGATTTGGGATATTTCAGCCGTTCGATCGTATCCTCGGAAAGGGACACATATTTTAAGGCTCGTTCTAATCGGCGACTGGCATCGGCAAATAATGAATCAGACATAAGAAGTTAGTTGACTGTTGACTGTTGTTAGTTGACTGTTGTCAAAGAGAAGAAGGCTTGGAGTGCTTAAGCTAATTTAATCACAATCCTGGTTGAATGCTGCCTCCTTTCTTCTGACAACAGTCAACTACCTTGTGTCGATCGATAATCTCGCAGTGCCAAGCAGCGATTAAGCAGATACACTTACAATAGAAGGTGATATTTAACCTCAAGCCGCAATTTGAGTTCGATTGCTCAAATTACAGCCAGCCATCAGGGGAATTAAATTCTGAAATAGATCGAGGCTTTAGCTGACGTTAGAAACTGAATTATTATTATGGTTGGACTCCTAGCCGCACTCTCTGCGTCTGCGGCAGGGGGTATGAGAATTGCCCTGCCCCTGCTGTTAATTGGTTTGTTGCGGATTGACAAACTTTGGTCAGAAATACCTTTATTGTCGGGGGTCCCCCCCCAAGTGGCTATCACCATCTTGGTGAGTTGGTCGCTCTTAGAGTTATTTGCTTCTAAAACTTTTGTGGGACAGCGGGTGCTACAAATTGTGCAAATTATTTTCAGCCCCATTGTAGGAGCAATTATGGGAATTACGATCGCTCAATTAAGTTTGATCGATGAAATTATTGCTCACCCTTGGATGCTGTGGATAATTGGTATTGTCGGAGGTTTGTTGGCTTTAGTGCTGCAACTGGTACAAGCAGGATGGTTTTATCGGCTGCGGGGTTTGCCGATTTGGGTGATTTTCCTCCAAGATGTTCTGTGCATTTCCTTGGTTTTGTTTGCCTTTGACGCCCCGCGGCAGGGAGGGTTAGTTGCGATGATGCTGCTGTGGCTGGCAATTCGCAGTTCTAAAGAGTGGTATCGCTGGTACAAAAGTCAGGGAATACCGGGCGATAGGGGAAATCCCCGCCGTCGCAAGCACGATCCTGATTAATTATTGATTAGTTATTGGCGATTAATCATATCGTTTACGGTTGTTTCGGAATGATTTAACCGCAGAGACCGCAGAGGGCGCTGAGTTTGAGAAGAAAGAGATGAATAATTCCGCTCCCAACGGATTTGATATCATTAGTGATTTGTAACAACAGTCAACAGTCAACAGTCAACGGTCAACTGTCAACTGTCAATTTAAAGCAATCCGATCGAATGTAGCGGGCCCTGACCCGTAATTAACTCCAGCAATAGTGCCACAAAACCAATCATCGCCACACGACCGTTCCAGACTTCAGCCCCCGTCGTCAAACCCCACTCCCACTGCTCTTGAGGGTACATTTTCACTGTCTTGGAAGGGCGTATAACATCCGAGAATTTAACGCTGGGAGATTCTATCGACTCAATGACTAAATCGGCCAAGGCTTCAATAAACACTGGATGACTATTCAGGGCTGGCACTCGGTAGAAATTCTGAATCCCCGACTCTTCTGCTAATTCCCGATACTCCATGTCAATTTCTTGTAGAGTCTCGATGTGTTCGGAAACGAAACTAATCGGAACTACCAACAAATCTTGCACTCCATTTTCTGCCAATTCGGTAATGGCGTCTTCGGTATAAGGCTTGAGCCATTCCACCGGGCCAACCCGACTTTGATAAGCTAGAGTGTGTTCGTTTGATCGGTTCAAATGTTCCATAATCAGACGAGTGCAATCTTCAATCTCGCGCTGATAGGGGTCTCCAGCCTCTTCTACGTAGCTGAGGGGGACGCCGTGGGCGCTGAAAAAGATGTGAACTCGATCGGGATCAGGATTGTGGTCCAATTCTTGGGCAATCAATTCCGACATTGCCTGAATGTAGCCTGGCCGCTGATACCAAGAAGGAATCGCGGTATATTCGATATCCTTGAGAGCTGGATCTTTCCCCCACATTTCTTCTAGCTGCCGGAAGCTAGAACCGCTGGTGCTGATGGAAAATTGAGGATACAGCGGCAAAATGGTCAAATGTTCAATGCGATCGCGCTTAATTTTAGCGAGTGCCTCTTCGGTAAAAGGATGCCAGTAACGCATCCCCACGTAAACCCGAGCATCCTGTCCCTTTTCTTGCAAGAGTTGTTGCAGCGAAGCCGCTTGTTCCTCGGTAATCCGCCGCAAAGGAGAGCCGCCCCCGATTTGGCGGTAGTTTTCCTGGGATTTTTGAAAGCGCAGGGTCGAAATCAACCAGGCGAGCGGTTTTTGCATCCACGGAAACGGAATGCGAATGATTTCCGGGTCAGCAAACAAGTTGAACAGGAAAGGACGGACATCCTCGATTTGATCTGGCCCGCCCAAGTTTAATAGCAATACTCCCACACGACCCATAGCGGTTACAGCTCTCCCATCGTCTCAGTTCTGTTACTTATCTTTATCATATAACTTAATAATATCTTAAGTCGATAGCAAGGTATACATAATTTTGACTGTGGCAACATTTTTTAGAGATTTAAGTTATCGGTATCAGTGGCTCTAGGATGCGATCGCGCGTCTAGCTGCGAGTGAGCGTAGGCGGCAATGCTCGTTTGGGCCTGCTAGCCTGAGAAAATTTGACCGTCAGCGCCGAAGCTAAAGTTTTAGACCTTTGCTGCGGTAGCGGTCAAACTAAGCAATTTCTGGTGCAATATTCCTAGGATGTCACAGGAGTTGACGCTGCGCCAATATCTCTGCAACCGACCAGGAAAAATGTGCCATCAGCCAATTATGTAGAAGCTTTTGCCGAGTCGAGGCCTTTTGCCGACTGTCAGTTTGACTTGGTAGACAGCAGCGTTGCGATGCACGAAATGCGATCGGCACAGTTGCGACAAATCTTTTAAGAAGTGTAGCGCGCGATCGAGTACAGTGGTCTATTCATTTTGGTAGATTTTAATCTACCCACAAATCCGTTATTTTTGCCAGGGTTGGCTGTATTTTTGTGGTTGTTTGAGACTGAAACTGCATGGAAGTTGAGCGAAACTGACTTGGAAAGTTTGTTGGCAAAGGTAGAATGGCGATCGTACAATTTTAAAGAAGCTCAATAACCCAAAATTTATGCGAGCTGCAGCATTCAAGTAATCCAAGTTCAAAAGTCATCTCAAATTCGGCAGCATCGTCGCGCATCAAATCCAGTCAACAGCCATGCCCTGAGCGAAGCCGAAGGGTCAACAATCACCGAGGGTGCAACCAGAATCGATCTAATTTATTATCTGTGTTTATCTGCCCTCATCTGCGGTGAAAAAAAGAGAAGGTATTAACCGCAGATAACAATGGATTGACGCTGATTCACGCAGATAAAGAGAATAAATTTGATATAATTAGTCAACAGTCATTAGTATACAAAATTACCTTTTCTTGCCAACACTCTGGAAAAGCATCTGCGTTGATATGCGTTGATCTGCGGTTTCCCTAGCACTCAAAAAATCTGCAATAAGTCTACTAATGACTCCTGACTAATGACTCCTAACTAAACAAACTTTTTCGCTGCTGCCAAAGCAGCCTCAAACTTGAGCAATACATCCTTTTCGGTGTGAATAACTTTCTCTTGTTCCAGCAGGGGGCGGCCAAAGCGAAAAATACCGTCCTGTTCTACGTGGTCTACATAAGGCAACGTTTCTGGATGTGGCAAAAATTTTCTGCCGATGGTGTACGGCGTGTGGAAAGAAAAACTAAAATCGGGAAACTTGTCGCTCTTGATTTCCAGATAGTAAAGCGAGTAATAATCTTTGGTTTCAGAGTACGCACATTCGCGGCACTTATTTACAAGTTTGCGGTTCTGATAGAAAAAATCCCACTTGTCCCAATAGTAGCCATCTTTCATCATTTCCTGGTGGTCGTCGCACAGTTCGAGATATAATTTGTCAGCATCCGCCGGACGGTAGAAGTAAAGCATGGCGTAAGGCATTTCAATCAGTAACTTGACTGCTTGATTTTTTCGCTGGTACCATTGCTGCTGGTGAGTTTCGTAGATTTCCTTATATTTATTAATTGCTTTAAAGCTGTTGAGCTGGTTTTCTTTGGCCCAACGCGACGCCCACACTGTCCAGTAAGCTAGCTGGAAGGTTGCTGAAATTTCCGCCGAACCTTGTTCTTTCCAGTCGGCAATGATTTTTTCCCAAGCTGAACTGAAAGCTACTCGCGATTGTTCGTTTTCGGCGGGGTTTTCTATATTGATGGGGGGAGGTATTTGGTGATTATTTTTAATCAGCCCTTTGGGTTCTTGGCGCCAATTATTAATATCGGTTGGCGTTAGACTTAAGATCAATCTTCTGTCGTGAACGGGATATTCTAAATGGATTCCTGATTTGCGGAAAGAGCGGTATTCTAGAACAGGGAGTTTGTCTTGTTCAATCCACTGCTGGCGTTCTGCTGGCGAACACTTGAGCATTGCTTCTAATTCAGCAGGATCGACGGCTAATTCACTTTTGAATGTCTCCCAAAATCTTTCTTGTTCGGCTGGATTTGCTTCCAGCAGGGATACAATTCGGTTGACGAGATGATCTGTTTTGTCTTGGCAATTTTCAGGAAGTCCTAAGAAGTGGAGGAGTTTGGTCTTGAGTATTCGTCTGGCAGAGATTAGCTCGGCTAACATGAGAAGCTCCAGTAGAGTCATGACTTGCGCCCTTGAATAGGCAAGATTTGCACAAGTCTTATATATCTTAATAGATTCTCTTGGGTTGTCGGCAATTGAAATGTCTGCGCCAGCGAAGCTATACCGAATGCGGGTGCGAGTCCGTTGCGGTAGGGAATCGCCCAACCTCCACCTCTGTCTCAGCAAAAATACTCAAAACAAGACCAAAAGGTCGATCGACCTTTTGCCCTTTTTGGCTAAAATCGATAATTGCGATCGCGCACCCACAAACTCACAGGCACAGCATGGCCTGTTTTGTCAACCTTTACTTCTACCAAAAATGATTGTCGTTGCTTCCTTTGAGCTTCGCTAATGTCCTGATTGACTTTTTCCCTTTCATCCTCTGGCATATAATAAGTTTCTAAGCCGTATTCCATCTGCCAACCGTTATATTTGCCCTTAATAGCGATTTGATTTGCAAGCAAATTGCCAGGATTTTCTAGACTGACGCGGACGGGTTTCCAAGCTTGGGGCCGGCCGGAATTAGTCGGGGCTTTTGGGGCTTCTAAGATTACATAAAAACTGGTTTGGGGCTTGACATTGTGCGTATTTTGTGGACAAAAAACTGCGGGCGGACAATATATTTTTTCCGTGGGTAAATCTTTCCAGCCGGGGAGTTTTCGGAGATTTGTGAGATCGGAAATATCATATCTCAAAACTTGGTAATATCCGCGCAAAAAGTCGTAAGGGTCTACTGGTGCTGTTTGCAGGACAACAGTTTTGCCAGTAATAAAAGTGTAAACTGCGGTTGCGGGTACGGCGGCAATTAGTCCGATTTGCAGCAGCAAAGGAACCCACAGCCGCCACGCGGGTAGGCGTTTCGCAGCGGGGGGAAGGGTGAATGATGGGGGATTAGCGCTGGTATCTGCTATTTCGGAACTTTGATCTGTTGAATCTGGATTTTCGGTGTTCATATTGGGAATTGGGAATTGGTTCGCAGAAGAATATCGTTGAGCTTTGAATCGGCATAATCATCTTCCCAGTGCAGTGCAAAGGGGACGATCGCACTATAGTAGAATGCTCCTATTCATCGGGGATTTTTGCGAAGTGGCGCTCGAACCACAAACCCGCAGCAATTACGCCTATTCCGCACAAAACAAATACAAAAGATTTGAGCAACAATCCTGTATTATATTCAAACACTCGGCTGATAATTTGCAGGGTGATTAATACCATGCCTCCCCAAAAAGTCTGGCGGTTTCCTAAAGCTAAACCTTCTCGGATTAAGCCGACAGCGAGCAAAAATAAGAAAACATTGAACAGAAAAGTCGCTAATTGAGGAATGGGCGTAAAATTGAGGTGAAAAAGCGGTATTAAGGCGCTGGCGAGGATTAAAATGCCGATCGCACCTGTACTCAAATCCACACCATTTTGTTTTGGTCGCCGCAGTTCCAAACGTCCCAAGCGCAGCCACTCAAACACCGTGAAACCGCCCAAAACAGCCACATTTGCCAGCAAAACCCAATCCGGCTTAGTTGGCGCAGGATTCGGCGAATCTTGCCACAACCAGTGGAAAGAAAGAAAATAAAATAAACTGGCGAGAAACAGCAGTGCTAAACTGCGGGCGGTAGGTTGAAACAGCTTGCTGCGTACCTTCGGCCAGATTGCATCGTCGTATCCCCACAGCAAAGCGGGCGGTAGGGCGCAAAAAATTGCTGTACCCCAGGTTAGATTTAAGCCTTGGACGATAGAAACTTGTAGGGAAAAAATTATCGCGATCGCACTTATGGCAAAAATAGCACGCGATCGACACCAATAAGCCAGCGGCACAAACATTATACTGGCTGCGATCGGCATTTGCCGCACCAAAACTTCCAGCCAAGAAAACTCGACTTTGGAAGACCAATCTAACACCGCCAGCCAATAGCCCAAACCGATTAAAAGTGCGGACAAAACGCCCAAGGAAGTCAACCGCAAACTGTAAGCCATTCCGAGCACGCCGATTCCCCAAGCAAGGAAAAGTCCGTAGGAAGAACCGCCAATATGGAACATTTGCGCCATCAATGCCATATTTGCTCCTAAAATCAGAGCTCCTAATAGCAACAATCCTTCACCTAGGAGTTTGTTTCGCCCTTTTGTTGCGGGCATATTGGGATGGGAGTTTTTGCTTCGGGATGGGGGAATTCGCCACAGATAGAAACCTGCTGCATTGACTGCTACGAAAAGACTTAGCAGCAGTGCAACTCTCACTTCGCGCGACCAAACTTGCCAGTTTGCCGCTACAAAGGTGATGACTCCTATACCGAGGAGAATGCCGCCGAGACTCATCAGAATGGTGAGGAATCGGTTGCGGGAGGCGGTTTCGAGTGTGTTGAATTGGTAGCGTTCGGAAAGTTGTTGGTAGAATGAAGTGTCGATGAGTCCTTCTGCTTGCCAGAGTTTGGCTTGTTCTCGCAACTCGCGCCGAAATTTATCTGAAATCATTGTTTATATTCCAGAGGATTTGAACTCAATACGGTGTAGTTAAGCCCGATCCCCCCTAGCCCCCCTTAAGAAGGGGGGGACAAGAACTTACTCAAAGTCCCTCTTTTTAAGGGGGGGACAAGAACTTACTCAAAGTCCCCCTTCTTAAGGGGGATTTAGGGGGATCTCCGGGGAATAAACAGTTTTAACTGAACCGTACTGGATTTGAACTGTGATAGTTTTTAATATGTCACTTGTGCGTCGATTGTCGATGGAGGCTGGGACACCTGCTGAACTTGCACAGCAGATTTGATTGATATCCTTCGGCTGTTGAAACCGTTTCTACATAAACAAACTCCCAGCAGAAAGAAACGAATAAATCAAGGAATGTAATATTATGGTACAAGCTCAATCTAAAAAATTAACTTTTGACGAGTACCTTAATTACTCAAATGATACGGGTCAACGCTATGAGTTAATTGATGGGGAGTTAATAGCTTTGCCACCAGAATCTGAACCTAATAATTTCATTGCTAACTATCTATTTTTCTATCTTGCTAGCAGGGGGCTAGTGCCACTCAGGCTGATTAAAACGCATAATTGCGAGGTTCAAGTTGCCGTTTTGCGATCGGGAGATGCGGCCAACCGCTACCCCGATTTGATAATTCTGGAACCTGAACATATTCCGCTGACAGCAACCAGGCTAACTATCACTTTCGATATGCTGCCTCCTCGGTTTGTTGTGGAGGTAGTGAGTCCGGGTAGAGTGGGCAGGGATCGGGATTACGAGCGCAAACGAGCTCAGTACGCAGCGCGGGGCATTGCAGAGTATTGGGTTATCGATCCAATTGAAGAAGTTGTGACGGTTTTGCGGCTTGAGGATGGGCAATATGTTGAGGTTGGGGGATTTCGGGATGGGGAGGCGATCGTATCTCCGATGTTTCCACAGCTAAGTTTGACGGTTCAACAGATTTTGAGTGGAGAGGTTTAAGGGCGGATCAATAGCTAATTGGTTAGCATTCATCTAACCACCTACCGATTAGTAAAAATCTCCACCCTCAACCTGATTGAGGCCATGTTTCAATCCCTGATAGGGATTTAGGTTGATTGCAACCTGTAAGTTTCGCTAACAGTCACACCATTTTTAGATAGTGACGTGAGAATATCATCAACCTTACTTTGCTAAATAAATCTAGGCGGGGAAAACCATATTTCCCCGCCTAAGCCCTGTAACCCTTAACCAACAATAAATGCACCAACCCTATTTTCAGCCATACCGAAATACATAAAGTGTTCAAAGCCACTTTTGAACAAGCCTTGAGTAGCGGCTAGGTCAGGATTTCAGCCTATGTTGGATGAAAATAGAGGTAGGGTTGCCTAGTGGCAACCCTACCCACGGCTAGCCAAATTTAAAGTAATATTTGGTTAACTGTAAACTGGTGGTATCTTGAACTATTGCTAACAAGTCATTTCCACTATATATTTGTGTATCGTAGGCAGCACCTCCTACCAAATTTCTAGTTTTATCAAGACGAAAAGAACTCGCACTTCCTTTAAGTTCGATATAGTCCTCCGCGCTATTGTAGTCTTTTATTATAGCGTGACCAGTTCCCCGATAAAAGTTTCCGTGACCGTAGCCTAGAACAAATGTATCGTAGCCAGTACCTCCAATTAAGGCATCATATTCACCGTTGTTATAGGTAGTTGAATATGTACCGTTGTTGAAAGTAATTGAAGTAGAACCCCATAACCTATCATCACCATCACTTCCCTCTAGCACATCATTACCAGCGTCACCGTATAAATTATCATCGCCACCCCAACCATTTATGAAATCATCAGCAGTACCTCCATAAATATAATCCGCGTTAGTATTGCCATGAATGATATCATTCCCTCCATAACCGTTGGCATGAAGGCTTTCCGAACCCCTATGCCTGTGATAGTCTTTTCCGCTTGTGCCTTTATAAGTAGCCATGTCTTTGTCCTCGCAGTTGGTTAAAATTTTTTCTCGCTCTTATACCCTAATCGGCTGGTATAAAGCTTGGCAGTCAGAAAAGGTCAGAAAAAGGTCAGAAAAAAGTCGTAAATTTCGTTTACAAGTCCTTTACGCATCTTCAACCTTTTTCAATTCAGTGTCTACAGTGAAAATACTTAAACATCAACTCTTTACATATCTTTCATCAATAGTCCGGACAGTTTTCGATCACTAACGGCAGAATAAGGGTTTCAGCCTCTGTCTCAAAAAATGTCCGGAGTATTGTTACATAAAAACCTGTGCCAGCCTCTCTGACATCTCCAAATCGCCCTCACCGCGAACTCACCGCTCTCTGTGTGCCACCCTCACCCCCTCATATCCAGTTTTTAAAAAAGCACTCAGTTTTCAGGTGAGTGTGTGACGGAAAAAAGCTAGACCGCCACCGCTCCAATTTTCCGATCGCCTCAAAAACACCCGTTTTAGGGGTAACGAGAGAATGCGGGTTTCAGACGACCGTTATTGACTCCATTCTCAATAGTAAAGCAACGCAACCGATTTTTAGATTTAGCCTGATACAATGGCTAGGATATATACGGTGTAATGGTTTGACTATGTTTTAGGTGGTGTCTGGTGAAAAAATTTGCGGTGCAGAGATTTCCTTGATTTATAAGGGTTTCAGACATCGAGTTTTCCTTAAGGGGGGTATAGGGCAATTGTTGATTACCACAACCCGAAATACCCCCACGCTGTGCAGGCAGTGCCACCGCTCCGACCGCGCTAGACCAGGGCAGGTATCCGACCGTGCTAGACCTTGCCGCTAGACCTTACCGCTAGACAGTGCCACCTGTTGCACTGCCTGCCGTGCTTAGGGTGCGATTCTGGCACTGCCTGCCGTGGCAGATGTGCAATCACCCCAAACACGCCACCACCGCCCTAAATCACCGCATTCTTAACCCTCACCAGTGCCAGCCGTCCGATCGCCGCGTTGCCTCGGAGTCATCCGATCACCCTGTTGAATCTGGCAATTTGAAGGGGTAACGACAGCCGAAAAAAATTACCCCCTCAAAAAAACACCTACCCCTAGGCGCAAATTTTATCCATCAACCCGATTCAAATTCCAGTCGTAAGGCAAAAAAACGATCGCCCATCCATCACCCACAGCCGCCTCCGGCCCCAAATAACCGCCCACATACTCAGCCACCGAACCCGCCGCCTTTACAAAATCCTCGCCGTACCACTTAAAAATCTTGCTCAAATAAAGCGTCTTTTTCTCGGCATCATATCGCACCTTATCAGGATTGTGAATAAAACGGCTGGCATCCGCTTCTAGCTGAGTCCGTACCGACTCCGGGAAATAAGCCCCCCGGCGCAGCAGCGGGCACCCGACAGAAGCGCAAACTAATGCAAAATGGATGCGCGGTTCCGCAAATTCCGGCCGCAAAATTGCGTGTTCGATTTGATTGAGACTGTACTTTTTGCCGCCAATAATCGTATTTGAACGAGTGAAAAAATCCAAAAAACTCAGCCAGTTGGGAATTCCCAAAACTTTGGGACGGATCGACGCGATCGGATATACTTCCAGAACTTGAGAAATTGCGATCGCATTATACGCATTCAGCCACAACGCCAGCCGCGCATCCGCATCAGTACCATCCGCCAAATCGACATCGGCCAAACTTTCCAGCCACGCCCTCAAAACATCAGCCCCCTCAGCTTTCCAGCGCCGATAATTGACGCTGCCTAAATCGTCAACGTAGCGTTGCAGCAACTCGTCCCAAATCGTAAAGTCGATCGTACCGATCATTTATTACTATCCCTAATATAAGGCGGGCATTGCTTTAGCTTCTGCTTCTATTTAATACTACCGTCAACCCAAATAACACCTGCAACGGTAGCATTTTTTAGATTAGCCCCCTCAAACGGGCTCTGGTTAAATTAGCTTGAGTAAAATTAGTACCTTGTAAATTAGCTTACCGCCAAGCAGCCCCGCTCTAATTTGCGCCCGATAAATTAGCTTCCCTAAAATTTGATCCTCTCAAATCTGCCCCTTGCAAATTCGCATTTGCTAAACTCGCGTACCGCAGGCGAATGCCGATAAAATCGCCGCCCGGACACTGGTTAGTTTACCACAACTAATTGATTTGCTGGGGGGTTAGGTGCAATCACTGGTGTAGCCAAACCGAAAATTATTCCCTATGAAACTGCTCCCTAAGTTACAGATTTCCTGCTCTTTACATTCTACAATCTTAAAAGATTCTTACTTTCAATTTCAACGGGGATCGGTTTCTTCCGGCATAACACCAATCCCACTTTGATCTGCAATTTTTTAATTTCCCCTTACCTCCATAACACACTATGAGCGATCGAACCAACTTTTTCGATAAACTGTTAGCGGCTGTTGAAACAAATCAAAGTTTGCTCTATTTAGCCCTCGACCCCGACCCGGAAACCTTGCCCGCGCTGGTTTCTATGACTGGGGAAGAGACTCAAACTTTTGTAACTGATTTGTTGTCAAAGCTGAAAAGTGCGATCGACCAAACAGCCGATTTAATCTGTGCCTGCAAAATCACCCTCGGTTTTTACCAATCTCTCGGTATTCCCGGTTGGGCATTGCTGCAAGAAATTTTAACAATTATTCCCCCTCACCTGCCAGTAATTTTAGATGCCAAACACTGCGATTTAAATACCAGCACAGTGTTTGCCAAAATTGTATTTCAAGACTGGCGAGTTGACGCTATTACTTTAAGTCCCTATCCCGGATTCGACCAAGTAGCGCCATTTTTGTTATACGCTGGAAAAACTGTTTTTGTCCTCTGTGCCACCGCCAACCCGTCAGCGGCGGCTGTGCAAGAATACCCGACGCCAAACAACCCTTTTTACTTGCAATTAGTCCGACTCTCTCAAACTTGGGGAACTCCCGAAAAAGTCGGTTTAGAAGTAGGAGTATTGCCGGATATGTTAGCCCGCATCCGCAAAGAGGCTCCTGAACGCCTAATTTTAGTCGAAGGAGACATCGGCGAAGAAAATGACCTCACAGAAGAAAACGACCTCGCCCAACTGCTGGCGGCCGGTTTAAGCAAGAATGGTGAAGATTTGCTGCTGCCAGTCCCCCCAAGTTTATTAGCGGGGAAAGAGCCGCGCCGAGAAATTGAGAAATTGCGGGATAGTATTAATAAACAGAGGCTGCGGGCGATCGAAGGTAGTCCCACTTGCGAATTGTGGCTGCCGGATGTTTGCTTTTTACAACCGGAACCTCACCGCGATTTAATCTTGCAACTTTATGACATCGGCTGCGTAGTTTTTGGCGATCACGTACAAGCATCGGGAGCCGTATTTCCATATTACATCGACTTGCGGAAAATTATTTCAATTCCCCAAATTTTCCACCAAATTGTCAGCGCTTATGCAGACATTCTCAAAAATTTAAAATTCGATCGCATTGCCGGAATTCCCTACGGTTCTTTACCCACAGCAACCGGTTTAGCCTTGCGGATGGAACGCCCGATGATTTTCCCGCGCAAGGAGGTGAAAACTTACGGTGCAGGTAAATTGATTGAGGGGCATTTTCAGGCAGGAGAAACGATTGTCGTAGTCGATGACATTTTGATTAGTGGCAAAAGCGTAATGGAAGGCGCAGCTAAGTTAAAATCGGCTGGCTTGAATGTGGAAGATATCGTGGTATTAATCGACCACGAACAGGGAGTCAAAGATAAGATGCAGGCCAATGGTTATCGCGCACATTCTGTGTTAGCGCTTTCGGAAATAGCTGAAGTTTTGTATCGAGCAAATCGCATCGATACCGAGCAATTCAATCTTTTGACAGCCGAACATTAAACCCTAATTCCTCTAGGGCAGAGTTTTACCAACCATAATCGCCAAAAATTAATAATCTGAGCAACCCGCCCCCACTCAATGTACGCTTTTTCCCTGATATCGGAAGTTAGTGCATTTGGCTTTTGGGATTTTAGAATCCCAAAAGCGTTTCGACCCCAATTATTTGAACGCTACCCCTTGACAGACCAAGACAGTATCTACGATTTTATGTTTATCTGCAATTAAACATAAAAAAAATCCCCCATTGGGGGCAATACGCTTGGGTTAAAACTGTTTATTCCTCGGAGATCCGCCTCGCATCCCCCTGGTTGTTGGGGGACTTTGAGTAAGTTCTTGTCCC